>CAXEKM010000694.1:0-1707 GCA_963996645.1 uncultured Marinoscillum sp. | reverse complement strand
TAGTCCTGCCGGTTCAGGTAATATGACTGATCGAAGCGCTCAGGTTAATTATATAGATGAAGATGCCAATGGACTTCCTATTGGGTTAATTACCTCTTGGGTAGCAGCAGAAGCTGGTTCTACAGGATCTTTTAGAGTTGTGCTGAAACACCAGCCAGATATTAAGTCAGAAACATCTACAGCCAATGATGGTGAAACTGATGTGGACATAACCTGGTCTATTACTGTGGAATAGTATTTGGTAGGATGAGTTTTACCGATTTGTGATAGGGGTTAACTTTTAGATAGTCAAAGGTGCCGATGTACTCCCCATCTATCTGGAAGTTAACCTTTTCTTTTAGTTCGATTTCACATTGATCTGTGCTTAAAACCTCAAACATCATTTTATCTGAATTCACCTGGTTATCCTGAAATAAATGTCCAAATACAGCTTCTATTGAAAGCTCATTCATTAGGCACAATTCGAACTTTCCGTCATTCACTTTTCCTTTTGGGTTGATTTCAAATCCTGTACCATAACGTTGGCTGTTGGCTATGACCAAAAAGCTTGTTTCAAATTCCTGAGCGGATCCATCAATTTTTATTTTGGCTTTAAAAGGTTGATTGATTGCAGGTAATTCTTTTATGGCGCTTATGGCGTATCCAAGGAATCCACGGCGGTTCTCTTCTTCATATCGTTTAACTAGTGAGGCATTTAAGCCCAGATCAGCCATATGTATCATGGGATTATCATTGATCATTATAATGTCAAGCTTTGTGTTACGATGGCTATCTACAATGTCTAAACAGTTTTCAAATGTTATTCCCAGGTCAGTAGCGAGACCATTAGCAGAGCCTGATGGAATGATGGCAAATTCTATATTTCGATTCACAATAGGCATCAGCAATTGATTGATCGTGCCATCACCACCAGCAAGTAAAACAATGTCTGGTTGATAGTCTTCTAATTCCGACTCGAGATTTTCTTTATCGTTCTTTCCAGTGGTCTTCCAAATTTTGTAAGGAAGATTGCTGAATTTCTGGTGAATATGATCAATTAGTCCTTGCTTATCTGTTCCACCAGATACCGGGTTTATAACAAAAAGGTGTTTTTTCATCTTATCATTAAAGACTTATGCGTGAAATCAAACCAACACTTAAGGTATATAAACCCATAGCTGGTACTAACATAACATACGTTATGGGGCATGTGTTACGATCACCAGTAAAGAAACGTGATAAAATCACTACCAACCCCTTCAAAAATGCTCTTGAAATGATACGCAGGTATCGAGTGAAAGGGATGAAAAATGAGGAGGTTCAGATAGAGTTGCCTAATAAAATTGAGGTGGTTCAGACTGATAAAAATGGGTATTTTGAAACGGAGATTAGTGGGTTGACTAATGATCAAATAAGAGTCTCAATTCCACAATACGCCATTTCAGAGCAACTTGAAATTACTGTTGCCAATAAAATTGAAAAGATAATTGTATCGGATATTGATGATACGATTCTGGTCTCACACTCTACGAGTTTATGGAGAAAACTGTATTTGTTGTTGACCAAAAATCATCAGCGAAGAAAAGCATTTAGAGGTACCGAGAAATTTTATCACCAGTTAATGGGTGAAGGTGGACAGCTTTTTTATGTGAGTAGTAGTGAATGGAATCTCTATGATTTTTTGAATGACTTCATGAACTACAATGAATTGCCTGAAGGAGTTTTCTT
>CAXEKM010000693.1:0-6030 GCA_963996645.1 uncultured Marinoscillum sp. | reverse complement strand
AGGTTGCTACCCATTGTATGATAAAGACCTGAAGCTGATCTTGATTCGGTCCATAAGCGGAATTCATCCAGGAATATTTGATTGTAACGATACTGGTAATTTCCAGTGCTCCCAAGGTACATTTGAGCATTGGTGATAGCTCCTCCATCTGATGCTTTGTTGATGGCAAGTCGTGAATCAATATACAATTGCAGTTTGTCCGCAGATTGTACCACGGCATAATGATGCCACTTATTGTCGTTAACCACTCTATTGTAGGTATATGTTCGATTGGTACTCCATAAGTAGTCCAACTTCGGTTTTCCACCACTCAAGGTCAATTTGATATCTGCATCATTAGATCCATTGGTCTGTACTATTTCCACTTCACTTCCTCCGGTTTTAAACCAACCTTCTATTGTAAATTGTGAGCCAAGAGATACTGTCTCTGTAGTTTCCAAATGATTATAATAAAAACTCGATTGAAAAACTGCTCCACAATTATCGTTGCGAGGTTGAAAATTGACTATCAGAGATTTTTGAACCAGGCTATCACATCCATTCGCCTTTCCACCCACCAGTTTATACTGGTAGGTACCAACACTGTCACGTTCAATTCCGAATATATCAATCGAATCCCCTACATCAATCGTATCACTTGGTAGAATTTCATAGGTAATAGGAGCTATATAATGATTATCTGATCTACTCCCACATCCATCTGAAATGGTTGATGAAACCCAATAATTTCCTCCTTCTGTGACAGTTATATTTACCCCATTTTCTCCAGTAAGTAAGGCTTGATCCCGATACCATTGGATTGAGGCACCCTCTGTCACGTCTACGGTTAATACTTCTGAATCACTACAGAATGACTCTGGCCCAGTTATGACTGGTGAAATCATAATGTTATCATAAGACTTAACATTCATCACCAAATCACCTCTATACGTTGATCCAAAATAAGCTCCACCATTCGGATCGCTTGATCCATCGGCGTTGTATAATATATGTGCGAAATTATAGCCCGAATTTTTTCTAATTACTAGTGAGTATACCTCTCCAGCATTAAGGACAGGCGATAAATGTGATGCAAAACTTACATCAGCATATTTATGTCCAAGATCAGGGTAATTGGGAACAACCGGTCCTGTATTGGTAGTGTATAGCAGGGAGCCAGTTGTGCCTGCCCCTTTCCTTATTTCTACTGTAAAACTTGGTTGATAATAATCAAAAAAATAGACTGAAAACTGGAATGACGCTAACTGTGTAAGCGTATCAAACTGTATAGTCTGATGAACGGTAGAGCTGATGTCTCCAAAGTTAGTGACACCACCCTGTGTTATTTCATCAGATGAGGTGCATTGTCCATAGGCTGTTAAAATTAGCAGAGAAAAATAGGCGATGAGGAGTAACTTTTTAGTCATTGCTTTCATGTGTTTGGTTGGTGAAACATGAAAGCAAAAGAACCTCTATCTATCTGCCAATTTCGAGCAAAAAGGTGCCGAAATCATTCAATCATAACCTTTCAGGGGGTTAAAACCTTATTTTCAACTAAGTAAGATAATCTCCAGGATGTTTTCCAAATCGTTTTTGGAAGGATGGGGTAAATCGAGAAGTTCGATCATACCCTGAGTTTAGAGCTACTTCTTTGATGGTAGAATACACTCCTTTTTCCAGCAATTTCAGTGCATGTTGCAACTTCAATTCATTGATGAATTCCAATGGAGACAAGCCAGTTGATTTCTTAAGGTATCTACGTAAGCTACTCTCACTCATGGCCACTTTATCAGCCAAATAACTCACCGAAAGCATTGTATCCATTAAGTGTTGCTTCACCTCTGATTCCAGTGTTTTTAAAATACGATCATCAAAGGATTCCAGTTGATCTTCATTCTCAATTTCAAGTCGTTGCTGCCTGTTGGCCAGCAGGTTTTTCAATCGGACAGCCAATTCTTCTTCTACAAACGGTTTGGCGAGGTAATCATCAATTCCGATTCGCAATGCATAAATTCTATCCGAGTCACTATTCAGAGCGGTGAGCATCACGAAAGGAATACGACTCCATTTCTCATTTTCCTTTACCTTTTGGCTAAAGGTAAGGCCGTCCATTCTTGGCATCATGACATCAGAAATAATCAAATCATAAGTGCCTTTTTGTAGAAAATCAAGGCCTTCCCGACCATCACGAGCAGTATCTATTATATAGTCGTCTTTGAGGATGCTCTGAATATATGTTTGCATATCCATGTTATCTTCTACCAATAACAATTTTGGACGATCATCCAATCGGACACGGTACCTTTCCTCCACAAAAACATCACCGTCCTCCACCTCAATTTCTTCATAAGTCTCAGCAGTAGTTTGTAGACCTGATGGAAGCAACAAAGTAAATACAGAACCCTTACCCTCCTGACTTGTCACTATCAGATCGCCTCCATGCATTATAGCCACTTCTTTAGCCAACGACAGTCCTACTCCTGTTCCACCAATACGATTTTTCTGCTTATCCGAAGATTGATAGAACCGCTCAAAGACATGAAGCAGGTCTTCATCTGCAATCCCCTCACCAGTATCTGAAACAACTATACGAGTGTAATCATTGTCGAATTTCATCTCTACCTGCACGTCACCTGCTGGTGGAGTAAATTTTAAAGCATTAGAAATAAGGTTCTCTAGCAACTTTCTAATTTTGTGTGGGTCAACTTTCATCCAATATTCATCTCTGGAGATTTCACTTAGGCCAATTTTGTTACTACTCGCTAGTGATTCAAAAGACGCTACTGTACTTTTAATTAGTGCACTTAGATCCACAGGTTTTGAGTCCAGTTCCAATACTCCTTTTTCTAGTTTAGACAAATCTAAAATCTCCAGTACCAGGCTCTGCAAGCTTTTCACATTTCTATCTGCAAGTATTAATTTGGACTTGTCCACCTCATTGATCGATTCGCTCTTCATCAATTGGTTGATCGGGCCTTGAATTAACGTAAGTGGTGTTTTCAACTCATGAGATACGTTCACAAACCATCGCGTCTTGATTTCCTCCACCTGTCTAAGTTTTTGGTTAAGTCGGGTTTTAGCACGCTGCCCTCTTACAGCAAAAAATGCAAGTAAGCTAAGAAGTAACAAGCCCACGATTAATGCGTTGCGCTGAAGTCTCTGCTGTTTAATAGCTGCATCCTTTATCTGCAGCTCTTGTTCTTTCAGCTCATTGTCATAATTGGCTTTATCCAGTTCAAATTGAGACTCTAGCCTGCCTATTTCCCGAGACTTATCCTCTCTAAAAATACTATCCTTTAACTCCACGAGTTGTTTCATATAGCTATTGGCTGTGCGATAACTGCCGAGCATTTCCTCTACTTCCACTGCGAGTCCTATGGCATCAACCCTCAGACCATAAGGTATCTCTACGGAATCTGCGTATTGCTGAAACAACTGCAATGAATTTCGTGACTCCAAATAGTCTTTTTTAAGAAAACTGTTTTTTGCTTGATTGTAATAACTATTGGCCACATAATAGTAATTACCCAAATCCAAATTGATAGACAACGCTTTTTTTAAGATAATCGTCCGATACAGAAGACTCCCCTTTCATGGAGTAGACGATAGATAGTGCTGTATAGCAATTAGCGATATTCATCAGATGACCTCTATCCATTTGCACCTGTAATGACTTTTTAAAATAGTCTATGGATTTGTCTAAATCGGGTTCTCTCAATTGTGCGTGGAGTATTCCCAGTTCATAATTAACAGATGCTTCGTTGATTACTCCGCCATTTTCCAACAACACCAATTTTGAGCTGTCTGCAAATAGAATAGCCTTCTCCATAACGCCCATTTCCCTGTATACACGACCTATATACTGTAATCCATTACCAATGATCATCCAATCATTCACCCGCTCGGCCAATTGAATGGCTCGTTGAAAAGTGCTCAAGGCAGCTGGAAAATCTCCAATCTCCAAATCATACAAACCAATATTCAGGTATAAGTATCGATTGATCTCATTATTCACCGTTGAATCAATCAATGCAAGCGCTAAATTGAATATGCTATCTGCTTTATTCTGCTCTTTATACATGTAGGTAATACCCAACCGAGTAAGAACGTCAGCCTTTTGATCTTGCGAACTGTTTTGACCCAATTGCTCAAGAGCCTTTAAAAGATAGAATTCGGATGAATCCATTCTTCCTCTGTTGTTCATAAGAACACCAAGGGATTTATAACTGGATACGATTCCTTGTTGGAATTCAGTATCTATTGACAACCGTAGTGCGCGATTGCTGTAAACAAGAGCACTATCAGAAAAACTTTCATCCAGGTAGGCCTTTTCAAGAAACTCATCTGCTATAGATAGAAACAAATGCACCTTTATGGAATCATTCTGCTCTTGTTGTAGCTGGATGATCAGGCTATCCAGGTCTTGGACTACAGCATCCGCTTTTGTCTGAACTATAGACAGGAGAAAGGATATTAACAGAAAAGCACGTAGACGAAATTGAGCAAAATAGGGCAATGTAAAAAAGCGTTGGTTTGACTAGATCACAAGTATAGGCATGTTAGATAGACACTTTCCTGCCTAAACCATCGGCTTTCCTGCCAAATACCCCTTTACCGACTCAAATACCACAGTGCTACTAAAAATCATTTAGTAGCAAACTGACTGGACCTCAAGGTGCGCCGCTTGAAATGACTTGAAATTGCTCGTTCATTTTTGACAACAACATAGTCCTTCTCATTTGAAGGTTTCAAACTGATTGTTCCCATGAGATGCGATACATTTAAATATACCCCAAGGACACCAACATAAATGGTCAAGGCGAGCATGCATATTACACATTTAGGTTTCCAAAAGTCCTTCATAAGTCGTCTGTAAACGAATAGCAAATGGAGTATTGTATTAGACCCCAAAAAATCTACAAACCAAACTTGACCATATTCTTCTTCACATACTTGCCAATAGTATTCAAGATCTTGCCAAAAGGCTAAATGGCAGGATTACCAATATTTTTGGCAGAAAATCTGTAGAGGCAAACTAGCAATACTTCGTATGATTAGAATCCACAAAAAATGCGCTTAAGCATCCATTCCAGGTAATACAACAGGTTGTTATCATCCTTAAATCCTGCCATTTTCATAAGGAATTCTGCCATTCTCCTCTATCTCCTCTTCTCTTTCCATCAGTATCCTGACCGATTGTATAATTTGGAAGTGAAACTATCCTCCAGGTAATTGCCAAAATCATTTCCTGACACCTGGGGATTCCTAACGCGCAAACAATCAAAACCAAAACCCAGCAGCATGAAAGAAGTATTACTTCTCCTCTATTTCACCTTTCTAGGTTATTATGGCATAGGTCAATCACCACAAAAGATCGATTCTATTCGTGATATTTTAACAATCAAAAGCCAATCGAATGACACCTCTCAATTACGTTTTTTATATCAGGAGTTAGGGTGGGAATATTTTGTCGAAGCTAAATATGATAGTTCGTTAACCTACTTTCAAAAGAGTCTAAATCAGCCCAATGGTGAGAGTAACAAAGTTATGAAAGCCGATGCGATGTTTGGTATTGGGTGGACTTACTTCAAGCTTAATGAGTATGCGAGTAGCATTGAATACTTAGTACCTGCACTCCATATGCAAGAAGAACTGAACGACAAAGCATCTGCGGCTAAGAATGGTAATATTTTAGGGGTAGCGCTGAAGAGTCTGGGTAATTACGATATTGCGCTACATTATTACAAACAGGCATTTCTTCTCAATAAGGAATTGAACCAAACACTTCAACAAGGATATAATTATCAAAACATTGGAGTGGTTTATGGTGAAAGAGGGCAATACGACTCAGCCATTACTTATTATGAGCAAGCCATAGAGTTTTACAGGGAAATAAATAATACCCTTAATACGACCATGGTCTACTACAATATAGGACATTGCTATTTCAACATGGGAGATTATATCAAGGCACTGGACTCCTACCTTCAGGCACTCGATTTTTCCAAGAAAGCCCAATCAATCTATTGGGAAGGTGAAAGTCTTAATGCT
>CAXEKM010000692.1:0-4747 GCA_963996645.1 uncultured Marinoscillum sp. | reverse complement strand
ATCAGGTTCTGGAAGGTATGTTAGAGTGTACGGAACTACTCGAACCACTGCTTATGGATATTCCATTTTGGACATGGAAGTCTATGGCTCGGGGTTTGATAACAATCCTCCAAGCGTAAACATCACTTCACCGGTTCACAACAGTACGCAAACACCGCCTGCAAGTTTTAACATTACTGTCGATGCATCGGATAGTGATGGATCAGTAAGTCAGGTAGAATTCTATAATGGCGGTACTTCCATTGGTGTGGACACAAACGTTCCATTTAGCTATTCGGTTTCTGGTCTGCCGGAGGGAATTTATACGTTCACAGCGAAGGCCACTGACAATAATGGAGCAACTGCTACCTCATCTCCAGTGGTGGTCACTGTAGCGGAAACTTCCGGTTGTGGAACATCCAATGAAGCTTTAAATCAACCAGCTGTGGCTTCTTCCATAGAAGGTGGTTATGCTGCTGCTAATGCCTTTGATGGTGATCCAAATACCCGCTGGGGGAGTGCATTCAATAACGATGAATGGCTAAGAGTGGATCTGGGTTCTAGTCAAAATGTATGTCAGGTGACTCTAACCTGGGAAGGTGCATACGGTAGTGATTATGAAATTCGCTTGGGAAGTAGTACGGACATCAACGCATCAACTGTTATTGCTACAGTTAGTGGTGGAGATGGTGGTACAGATGTGGTGACTACTAATGCAGTTCCTTCGGGAAGATACTTGTGGATGAAAGGTGTGGCTAGAGGAACTGGCTGGGGTTATTCCATTTGGGAAATGGTGGTTAACTCCGGAGGAGGAAGTACTAATCAGGCTCCATCTGCCAATGCGGGAAGTGATCAGACATTGGCATCAGGTTCTACCAGCACTACGCTTTCTGGCTCAGGGTCCGACCCTGATAACGATCCGCTGACCTATAGCTGGACACAAACAGGCGGTCCTTCTGCTGCTATTGCTAATCCAAATGCCGCTTCCACTTCGGTTTCGGGTTTGAGTGCGGGTAATGCTTATACCTTCCAGTTGGTTGTCAATGATGGTGCGGTAAACAGCATACCAGATGCGGTTCAGATTACGGTTTCAGAGCAAGCGACTTGTACGCAGAATGTTGCTTTGGGCAAATCAGCTATTGCTTCGTCGCAAGAAGGACCATTTGCTGCAGTCAATGCATTTGACGGAGATGGTAATTCACGCTGGGCCAGTAATTATGCCGACGATGAGTGGATAAGGGTAGACCTTGGTGGAAGCTACAATATTTGTGAAATAGTCCTCAACTGGGAAGCTGCTTATGGAAGTGCATATGATATTAGATTAGGTGCTACTACAGATTTGAACGCATCCACTGTCATTGCAACGGTTGCCAACGGAGATGGCGGTACGGATAATGTAACTACTAATTCATCGGCTTCTGGTCGATATGTCTGGATGCGTGGAATTAGTCGCGGAACTGGGTGGGGATATTCACTTTATGAAATGGAAGTGTATGGTTCCAGTACTTCAGCGAGAATGGGCATAGAGTCGACTCAAATGAATGAATTGAAAGGTATTTCAATTTATCCAAATCCGGTAAGAGAAACTTTGTTTATTCAACTGGATGAAGCTCAGCAAGTCAATACTATAGAAGTATTGTCAATCGATGGTAAGCTGTTGAAATCACACTCGGTAGACGGTCTCTCTTCAGAGATCAATGTTGCTGATCTGAAATCAGGAATGTATTTACTGAGAATCAGAGGAGAGGAAACCCAATCTTCCAGATTCATCAAAGAATAATGATAGATCCGTAAGTCATTAGTTAAGACTTTGGTTTGGATACCCTCAGGATTCACTTTGAAAGAGTGTTAATTCTGGGGGTTATTTTTTAATTCGATTAGTGGAATTGGTTTTTAGGTGTGCATTTTTTTGGTAAAATTACAATGAGTGCCCGTACATAGGGTTGGTCACCGCCAAAATGATCAGAGATAAGAGCAATCTAATTACCGAAGAAGATGAAGCATTTGTGCGGGTTATTGTGTTTTCTGACCATTCAGCTGGCTATTAGTCAATCACCAACAACTAGTTTTCAAAATTTGACGATTAAAGATGGTTTGGTTGGAGATCATGTGCTTTGTGTTTTCCAGGACTCCAAAGGGTTTCTATGGGTTGGTACCTTTGCCGGACTTCATCGATACGATGGTTATACCTTTAAAGTCTTCAACGGTGGCGATCTCTTACATCACGATCAGAACTTATTGGCTTCCAACACCGTCTATGCCATCATTGAGGACAAGGACCATAAGCTTGGTTTGGGACCGAAAATGGGCTGAGTCATTATGATCCAGAGATTGACAGTTTTACCAACTATTATGTCAACAAAACCAACCCCGGGCTTGGGCCAAGTCATGACCAAATTCGATGTATTTATGAAGATGGTGACGGCAATATCTGGTTAGGAACCTATGGAGGAGGACTCAATCGATTTGATCCTAAAACTGAAAAATTCCATCATTTTAAAAAGGAAAGTGATTTTCTTCCTGCAGAAAGGATCAATGACTTTTACGTAGATAAAAATGATCGTTTTTGGATTGGCACAGAGGGAAGTGGACTAGTACGGTTTGACCAACACACCGAAAACTTTACTTATTATAGGAATGATCCAAATGACCCTACCTCAATATCCAACGATATTGTCAATAGTATTGCTGAAGACAAGCTTGGCAAGCTGTGGGTTGGTACCTGGGGAAGTGGAGTTTGTAGGTTGGATCCACAAACAACTGAATTCAGACGCTACACATCTGGAACAGATGAAGGACAATTGAAAGGTGGAATAGTCCGTACCATTTTGGAAGACAGCAGAGGACAACTTTGGTTCGGGACGTTTGGTGGAGGTTTAAGTAAATACGATAGAGCCACTGATGGTTTCACAACGTTCGAGAATATCAACGGAGATCAGTCGAGTTTATCCAACAACATTCTCTGGACCGTTTTTGAAGATACCAATGGACATCTATGGATTGGTACCTATGGTTCTGGACTGGATATGATGACACCACCTCGCATGGGATTTAGACATTATGATCGCTCTACAAACCCCGATGGTTTAGGAAGTAACCAAATATCTTCTTTTTTGGAAGCTAGCAATGGAGATGTGTGGATTGGTACTTTGGATGGAGGTGTGAGCATTCTTGATAAAGAAAGCGGTGCGGTTGAGCGATTTGATTTAATTAACGAAAGTCCGGTAACCACGGTACGGGAGATTTTCGAAGACTTTGAGAAGAATATCTGGATTGGCACAGATAAGGGGCTTTATTATTATCAGATCCGGTCAAAAAATATCAAGCTTTTCACCTATGATCCATCTAGTTCGTACAGTCTTCAGGATCATGGAGTTTATTGTATCGAACAAGATTTAGACAGTAGTATCTGGGTTGGAAGTTGGGATTCTGGTCTCAATAAACTCATCAAAAAGGAGTATCAAAAGCAAAATCCAAAGGATGCCCGTTTTGAGCATTTTCATCATCGTTCGGGTGACTCCACTAGCTTGTCTTCCAATAAAATATGGACCATCTACCTGGATAAGAATGGAGATATCTGGTGTGGTACTGAGAAAGGTTTGGATAAATACGACAAGCATAAAAACATGTTTGAAACGATAGCAAATCTCAATGTAGGCCGGATTTTGGAAGATGAAGCCGGTAATTTATGGATTGGTTCGTATGGACGGGGTTTGGTAAAGTACACTCCAAAAACCAATCAGCTAACGCATTATGAAGATATCGTCAATATTGATATTGATTTGGTGCTGGATCTGGTGGCAGACAAAGATGGGAACTTGTGGTTAGGTTCCATTGATGGTATTACCAAATTCAATACCCGAACTGAGGAGTTTATAAATCTGGATTTATCTACTGAACTAAAGAAGAATGAATTTCAAATCAATGAGATTCAAGTTTTGTCTTCAGGTGAGTTCATCATTGGGGGAGATTTTGGTATAGATATTTTTAACCCGCAAACTATTCGGATGAACGAATCTGTTCCAATAGTGGAATTGACTGATTTTCAGATTTTTAATAAGTCCGTTTCATTGAATGATCGAGGAGGAGAAGTGCTCAGTAAAACGATTCCTTATGCAAATGAAATCCAACTTACTTATGATGATGACCTAATCTCCTTTGAGTTCACAACGCTTTACTTTGCGTCTCAAGCCAAGCATCTGTATGCTTATAAATTGGATGGATTTGAACAGGAGTGGAATTATTCATCATCAGACAATAGGAAAGCGACCTACATGAATCTGGAACCAGGAGTTTATACATTCCGAGTAAAAGGTGCTACGCGAGAGGGTAACTGGAGTAAAGAGCGAAGCATTCAAGTCAGTATTGCACCACCATTTTGGAATACCTGGGGTTTTAAAATACCAGTGATTCTCGTGGTTTGTTTGGCCATGATTGGTTATGTGAGGTTAAGAATAAGTTCTGAAAAGAAAAAAGTCCTGCGACAGGTACAGGCGGATAAGCTGGCAAAAGAGCAAGAGATTACTAAACTGACGAACGAAAAGCTAGATGCAGAGCTGGAGCACAAGAAAAAGGAATTGGCCTCATCTACACTTTATAATGTTCAGAAAAATGAAGAACTCAGTCATGTCCAGACTGAACTGAAGGAACTACTCAAAGAACTGAAGGGCAACCCACAGGAGAAGAAAGTTAAAAAGCTTCTGGATTCCATAAATAGAAACATGGAGGATGCTGACAACTGGGAGCATTTTGAAAAGAACTTTAATCT
>CAXEKM010000691.1:0-2636 GCA_963996645.1 uncultured Marinoscillum sp. | reverse complement strand
TGAGCTATTAATTGCTGATGAACAAATACTTTTTATTGATCTAAGTCGAACCCCTAAAGAGGAATCTTTATTAGATGAACCTAATTTCGAATTCAACCGAATTAGAAAAGCGCAAGCTACTTTTCCAGACCTAAAAGGTTTTGACCAACTCATCTCAATAAAAGAAAGACAGTTCAATCCAGAAGATCTTGATTTAGTCAACAAATATGTGGAACTGGGGCTCGCAGCGGAAGACCAATCACAGCATGCTACCGACATGGCTACCATCATTTCCGGAATTGGTAACAGCTCACCACTCAACCAGGGTGCTGCTCCCGGAGCCAAACTAACCTCCTCCGACTTTAACAATTTACTTCCTGATAGTGAGTCCATCTTCACATCTAATAACATACATCTGCAAAATCACTCCTACGGTATTGGAGTAGAAAATTACTACGGTGTAGAAGCTGTAGCATATGATCAATCTGTTTATGATCATCCCACTAACATTCATGTTTTCTCTGCCGGGAATTCTGGAACCACTTCCCCAGAAACTGGAACATATGCTGGATTACCTTTTGCCAACCTTACTGGCACTTTCAAACAAGCAAAAAACATCCTTACAGTCAGCGCAGTAGATACTGCATTATCCATCAACGGCTTGAATTCTAGAGGCCCTGCATACGATGGAAGAATAAAACCAGAACTGACCGCCTATGGGGGTCGGGGCACTTCGGATGCTGCAGCCATTGTAAGCGGAATTGTCAGTCTAATGCAGGATCAATATGAGGCTGAACATGGAGTTTATCCACCTGCTTCTCTGATAAAAAGCATTCTTATCTCTACAGCTGATGATATTGGACCTGAAGGAATCGATTATTACACAGGATATGGAAGCGCAAATGCGGTTAAGGCAGTTGATGCGATTAACCAAGACCATTTTACAGAAGTAAGCGTTTCTAAAGACGAAGAAGTTTCTTTTGATCTGATTATACCTTCAAATATCAGCGAGATCAAAATCGCTGTTAGCTGGACGGACCTGCCTGCCGTTCAGAATGCCAATTCTGCCTTAGTTAATGACATTGACTTGTCAGTGAGCTTTGATGGCATAGAATACTTTCCCTGGATCTTGAATACTGCGGCCAATGAAGCAGCTCTCAATGCCCTACCAACTCGTGGAGAAGATCATCTCAATAATGTCGAACTAATCACCATTAGCAATCCTGAAGCTGGCACCTATTCTTTGAAACTGAAAGGAACAAATATTACGTCTACAGAACAAGTTGCACATGTCGCATGGCATGTATCATCAAACGATGAATTTGAATGGGATTATCCAACATCAAAAAGCCAGGTTGCAACAAACACCAACGTGAAAGTATATTGGAACAGCGGTTTTGGGTCGGCGAATGCTTCCCTGGAATACTTGTATGAAGGAGAGTTGAAATCTATCGACAATAGTATCGATCTAACAAGTGGATTTTATCAATGGAAAACACCTGAGTTATCAGGTAAATACCAACTCAAAATAACTGTAGGTGATCAAGAATATCTTTCACCAGAATTCATTATTTCTGAATCACCAGAAGTAGAAGTAGCATTTAACTGTGAATCCAATTTTGGATTGCAATGGAAGGCTATTGAAGGTGCGTCTGGATATCAGATTTTTGAAATGCAAACGGACAGCCTCAGGGCGATTGGGACTACAACGGATTCCTCATTCATCGTTGATAAGAATACTTCAGAATATTATTCAGTTGCTCCAATTTTCGAAAACCTTAGTGGCGTAAGAAACCTAGCATTCAATTACAGTTTTCAAGGAGCCTTCTGTTATTTCAATTTCTTTTCTGCCCAAAAAGAAGACTTAGCCGTTGCATTGGAGCTCAGTCTCAGCAGCACCCTTAATGTATCATCGATAACCTTTTTGAAAGAGTCCAATGGCATGTTAGACACTCTCAACACCATAGTAGCCTCAAGCAAAACGGTCTATAACTTAAGAGATTCTGATCTTGATCCGGGTACAACCAGCTATTATGTCTATTTATCTTTTGAAGATGGCTCTGACTTGCTTTCAGATGCTGTGAATGTTTTGGTGGATGAGCCAGGAAAAGTGACCTTTTTCCCGAATCCAACAAACGACATTTACATCTACGCGCTGACCAATGGCGAAAAAATGTCTGTTGAAATATATGACCGAGCTGGAAAGCTTGTACTTGATGAAGTACTTTTAGATCAGGTGAACAGTATCAATTTAGAAGAACTGGATCAGGGCGTCTACCTCTATAGAGTATTCAAGGATGGCGAAGTTTACGATGAGGGTCGCTTGATTAAACTCTGATAAGTCCACAATACTTTTTATTTTAGTCTTTGACCTATTGCCTAATCTATGTCAAAGAACTCTCCACAAATTGAAAAGCCTGCCTGGCTTGATGAGTTACAACAGAAAAGTTGGGAACCAGAAATACTGCTTTCAGGAATTGTGCTATATGGGATGTTTCAAGCGCCAGATCTCCTCGATCGGTTTTACCAGTATGCTACTTTAAATCTTTACGACAATTCGAGCGACATAGAAAACCTGGTCACTATCCTCAAAATAGCCTTTTACTGGCTCACTTTTGGACTCATCTTACATTTGATCAGTAGAGGTATCTGGGTAG
>CAXEKM010000690.1:0-8395 GCA_963996645.1 uncultured Marinoscillum sp. | reverse complement strand
TTTTTGATTTTCTTCAATTTGGAAGCTGTTTGATCATATTCTTTTTCTAAGGTATATAGCTCGTTCTGTGCTTGATCTACAGATTTGACCAGCTGTCTATCACCTCCGAAATATCCACCTAAGAATGATTCTTTCCACGTAAATTTCGATTGGTCACTTTCTAAGGTTTTGCTTAATTCCGTTTTTTGATTTTAAATATCTGTCAATTTTGATTTCAGAGTTCTCTCTTTCAAAATTGAGCTTTTAAGTTCTTCGGATAGGTTTATATTCTCCATTTATGAGTTCTTAATCATCAGACATTCCATCGAAAGTTTAAGCCAATCGTATTCACGAATCGTCAATTGAACTTAAGTTTACTTCTTTAATTCAAGATCAAGCACTTCCACTGAGGCGCTTTCTTTATCAGAGAGCCCTTCGCCATCTACTTGGGTTGTCTTTTGAATAAAAAGACTAATGATCTGATCGTTTTTCCATTTCCAGGGATCTAAGGTAGGCTTCCAGGCATCGTATCCTGCAGTTGTATAATCGGAGATTGTCCATTCTTTTTTGAAGGGCGGTCGATTCTGGGCAATGGAGACTTTATTGTCTCTTTCCGCATCTCGGAAGATTACAAAGACATCCTTTTTGGAGACTACTATTTGTGGTCTGGAAATAGGTATTTGTTTGGTGCCCATACCACTTAGGCTGAATGGTGTTTTTCTGAATTCCAGGTCTTCATGATGCCATTTGTTTTTGGATAGATAGACAATCTGGAATTGTGGGATGACTGATCCCTGTGGTTTCCAATAGCTGACGATAAATGGGTTTCCTTTTTTATCGGTAGTCATGGATGTTTGATTAATCAACTCACTGTTTTGAGGGATAGTCTGAATCACCTCAGCAGAGGATTTGGTAATAGGCAAGGTATAAGTGTCACCTTTTGAATTCATCCAGGTTTTTCCTCCATTAGTTGACTTGGCATAGCACAGATCGTTATTGCTCGCCACATCGGGGCTTTCTCGCCATACCCAGGAAATGTGAATTGTTCCGTCTTGATCAATCGCAGCTTGCCAATAGGCATTTCTTTGTCCTTCACCATCTATTAAGTTGGTCTGGATCCTTTCCCATATTTGAGTATCAGCTTTATATTTATTAATGACCAAATTACCATTTCCAGAGCCTCCATCTCGATAAAAGAAGTACAAGTCACCAATAGTAGATTTGTGGAACTCAGGATAGGAGACAACATTCTCTAGACTGCCCATCATCTCGATCTTTTCCGTGAGTTCTAGAGAACCTGGAGTGATACTTCTAGCATATCGCAGCTCGTTGTTATGATGATCCCATGAGACATGTAAGTAACCATCTCGGTCAAGTTCTATGCTGGCAGAATTGTGAGCGTCTCTTACATTGCCCCGGTATTGGGTAGTGTTGATTTCCCATTGATTAGAGGTGAGTTTCCGTTTACCCAATACTAAAAATCCGTTAGGATCATAATATGCGATGAATTGCACGCTATCATTCGATGAAAGTGAGTTCTTCCTAAAGATGACTGTATTGATAGAATTCTTGGCCCATCCTTCACCTACATACGATTTATTTACACTTAGATTCTGCTGAGAAAACAGAGAACCTGAAAGTAATAGCGTTAGGTAAAACCAAGCAAACTTAAGTAATCGCATAGCTTATTGATGGAGGTTTTGGTATCTTTTCAGAGCTTCGATATAGTAGTAATCGGCATAGCTAAGAGGTACGTCAACTTCTGTTCCATTTGGCATATGGCCAACACTATGTTTGACTAAAAATCCTCCTATTTCTCCACTGTTAGCGAGATAGTCTTTATTGGATAGGGTTTTTAAAGAGGTTTCAGCAACAGATATGTATTGATCACTTAAAGATTGATCTACATATTCACTCAATTCCAACAATGCGGAAGCCATGATAGCTCCGGCAGAAGCATCTCTTTTGGTATTTGGAATATCTGGAGCATTGAAATCCCAATAAGGAACTTTGTCTTCAGGAAAATTGGGGTGGTTCAAAAGGAAATCGGCAATACGGGTTGCTTGATTCAAATAGGTTTCATCTTTAGTGAATCGATACATGATCGTAAACCCATAAAGTCCCCAGGCTTGTCCTCTTGCCCAGGCAGATTCATCCGCATAGCCTTGAGAGGTGTTTCTTTTTTCTACCTCTCCAGTGACAGTGTCATACGAAATGACATGATAGCTGCTAAAATCTTCTCGGTAGTGGTTTTTAAGAGTGGTATTGGCGTGAGTTTTCGCTACTTGAGCAAACGTGGAATCATTGAATTCTTCCGCCGCCCATAAGAGCATTTCCAGGTTCATCATGTTATCGATGATTACAGGATATTGCCATTGATCATTCCAGGGTGCTGCGTCCCAAGATCTGATACATCCAATAGTTGAATCAAATCTAGAGATCAAAGACTTGGAGGATTGATAGATGATTTCTTTATAGTTAGGATTCGAAGTGATTCGGTAAGCATTTCCAAAACTGCAAAACATCATAAACCCCAGGTCGTGAGTTGTGGTATTGTATTGTTCTTTTTCAAGTTCCAATAGCTTCTCAGTTGCAAGATCGAGCAGTGTAGAGTCTCCAGTTTCTTCAAAGAGGTAGAATAAAGTGCCCGGATAAAAACCAGAACACCACCAACCAGAACCACTTGTTTGAACTTTGGAATCTTCAAAAGTCTTAGGGAATTGATTCGATGAAATATTGGTAGCGAGTAGTTGATACTGAGAATCTCCAAGATTATAAATACTCTCGATTTGATCATTAAATGTAATTTCTGCAGACTGTTCAGAACCTGAACATGCGGCCAATAGAGCTAAAAAAATAACAGCGAGTTGATTGATTTTCATTTTTAGTGGAGTTGTTGCTGAAAAAATGCCTCCAGTAAAAATAGAAAAGTAAAGTCTTAATAAAGTGGAGAAATCAGCTTAATCTGAAGAGGGTAGCGTTTAAATGTGAAAAGCAGCCAAATGGCTGCTTTTCGTAACTCGAAAACGAGTGTTCAAGGTGGTAATTATTCGTTTATGCTGCTTCTAGACTTACACCTTTTTTTGCTTGAAAAGCTTCAGCGTAGTTTCTATACACATCACCCTCTAAGTGGAATAATTTTAAAAGCAATCTCGCAGAACCTCTAGTAACAATGTTATCTGAGATCACATTCACTTTGCCCAGTTTACCGTCAAGGGAATTTAGGAATTCGATCCATTCTTTTCTTGCGGCTAAATCAAACCCGGACATTGCAGTGCAATCCCAGATAAAATTGAATGGTGTTGCAGAATTGCGGAATTTCTGATTGAACTCTAATACAGCCTCATGACAAACCTGCGTTGTGAATTTACCCTGGAAGGAAAATTTGATGCAGTTTTTTGATAGTAAGTGGTCTTGAGTTATATCTACTTTATTAATCATTTCTTTATTTATGAATGTTTTAAACGATGTGTGTCTTTTGTGATGTGTTAAGCGCTGATACGGCCTTTTTCTTTTAATAAGCGCTCGTTGATTTCTGTTTGCTTCTTGGTGATTTCCAAAAGTCGCTCTTTTGAATTCTTTAACTCCTTATTGGATATTTGAAGCGCTTTCTGCGTTTTCTCCAATTGCTGTGTTTTAGAAACCAGTTTGGTGTTCAGTTTTCTAATCATGTCATTTGAAGAGACTAATTCGTATTGAGCTTCCTGGCTTAGCATCACGAAGAAGTAAACCAGGGCGAAAACTATTGAACTGATGATAACTGCATTCAATGCAAGGAATCCAAGAGATACATCCGATAATGGCTCAGGTTTAAACTGATAAAAAACATCATCATACAGGTAAAGGAAAACAGTTCCCGATACGAAAAGTACTAACCAGACCATTGCATATCGCATCTTTTCGAATGATAGAGAAGCTAATAATGCAAGAATAGACCAAAGCATCACCATACCTGAAGGAAGGAACCCACCTAAACTAGCTTGTAGCATAAATGGTAACGCCATAGAGATGAATATTTGAATTACTCTGGCTACTTTGAAATTCTTGGAAAATTTGAAAGCAAGAATGTTGAAAAAGCTAATGACCACATATCCATAAGGAATAAAACTTGGATAGATGATATCATAGGAAATCAAAAGTGTTCCCCAAATGATGCCACCCATGCTCATGAAAGTGGCAAGGAATACTAAAAAGCTCTTTTGGACTTTGACCTCTTCAGAGTCACCTAGTTTGTGACCAATGCTTGAGAAATATTTTATTGAATTTGTCATGTCGTGCTATTAAGGCGTGGATGATTACGATGCGAAATAACGACGAATGATGATAGTGGGGTGGCCATAGTCGTTGGATTGGTTTAGAAACTAGTTCAGTTGAGATAATCTCTCGCCAAGACTGTAAGTAATTTACCTAGAGCGGGTTTAGTTAGGTTTGACGTACGAAAAATCAGCTAAACGGTTCTTTAAACTCACTTAACGAGTAAAATGAGCTTATAAACGATATCTAATGCTCGCCATGTTGAGCATTATTACTTTTACATCAGATTTCATTGAACAGTGGTTAGGGTTTAATGAGATTTTTTGGCGGAACGGCCTGGATGTTTTCATCCAGGCTTTTTTTATTTGCACCCGCTTATACAATCTAATGATAGCGTTCATTACCTTGTAACAGCGAACATTTAGATAATGAAATTACCCCCAGTGCCTAAAAATGAAGAAGAGCGACTACAGGCTCTTCATTCACTCAATATTCTGGATACCCTTCCAGAAGATGAGTTTGATTCGTTGACAGAGTTGGCATCTTATATTTGTGGTGTACCTATTTCGCTTATATCTTTTGTAGATGCCGAAAGACAATGGTTCAAATCACGTACAGGGTTTGATAAATCTGAGACTACCAGAGAAGTTTCCTTCTGCGCACACGCCATTAATTCTCCAGAAGAATTAATGGAAATTTATGATGCTGATCTGGATGAACGTTTTCAGGGTAATCCATTGGTAACTGGTGATCCACACATTAAATTTTATGCAGGCATTCCTATTTTGGATGAAAATAAATTGCCTTTAGGTACAATTTGTGTCTTGGATACCAAGCCTCACAAACTCAATAAAAAGCAAAAGAGTGCACTAAGATCCCTTGCTATTCAGGCTTCTACATTGGTTCAGTTGAGGTCTCAGAGTATAGCATTTCGTCAAAATCAACAGAGATACTCTGATGTATTTAACAGTGTTGATGATATCATTTTTGAATTGACTAAGGATTGGCAATTCGAATTTGTAAACAAAAAATTCACTGATCTTGCTGGTTACACTCCAGAGGAATTACGAGAGATCTTCTATTGGGACCTTATAAAGCAAGGTCATAAATCGCGGGTGATTGAGTTTTATCGGCAGCAGCTTAAAGAAATAAGAGATACCAGTTATCTGGAATTTCCTTTTGTAAATAAGTATGGCGAAGAAATTTGGGTAGGGCAAAATGTGGTGATGAAGTATGACGATAAAGGAAAAGTCATCAGAATCATCGGTGTATGTAGGGATATCACCACCATCAGAGCTGAGAAGCAAGCGCTCAAATTACTTTCTGAAAACACTAAAGATCTTATAGGACTCCACAAACCTGATGGCTCATACATTTATGTTTCAGATTCTGTGAAAGACTTGCTGGGATATGAGGTAGAGGAAATGATCGGCAAGTCTCCTTTCGAGTTCATACATCCTGATGATGTGAAATATTTACAAACCGAGCCTAGTATAAACCTGGTACGAGGGCAAGGTTTTAATGGCTTAGAATTTCGATATAGGCATAAGAATGGAAAATTTATTTGGTTTGAGGCATATACTAAGCTGATTCAAGATGACCAAGGTGAAGTAACCTCTATACAGACTAGTTCCAGAGATGTAACATCAAGGAAGGATGCTGAAATGCTTCTTCAGAAAAATAAAAACAACCTGGAGGCCACCATTGAAAACACGGATGCTGCTATCTGGTCCATTGATCATAATTATCGATATGTCGTTTTCAATAAAGTCTATGCAGACATTTATACCAGTATTGTAGGGACAGAGCCCAAAGAAGGAGACTACAGTATCTATGTAGATCACAAGTTTCTTAACCTGGAAAATGAATACAAACGAGCACTTTCGGGAGAGCGATTTTCTATTGAAGAAACCGCTGTTATTTATGGTCAAAAGAAGACATTTAGAAATTACTTCAATCCAATAAAAAACGCTTCAGATATCATAGTGGGAGTTTCTATTTACTCTAGAGATATCACCGAAGAAATTGCCGTAAGAGATAGAGCTGAGCGGTACAAGGAAGGATTAAAGCTGCTCAATGAAATATCTACTAATAATTACCTCAGTGAAAAGTTAAGGATTCAAAAGGCTTTAGAGCTGTCCTGTTTTTACCTCAAGATGCAACTAGGACTGTTGACCTTTTCAAACGAAGAAAATGTCTTGATTAAGAATTTGCATGATGAAATGCAGACGGGAATCATTGAAGGCATGAATATCCCATTTCAAGGGTCTTTTACCGAGTACGTACAATCCAGAAATAAGGCTGTTGCCATAGGAGAACTTGATGGGAGGAATGAGCAAAGGAGTCATATTTTTGATTCTATTGGTGTGAAAAGTATCGTGGGAGCACCGTTTAGAGTTCATGGTAAAGTAAAAGGTACCTTGATTTTTGCTTCGTTTCAAATGAAGTCATTCGATGCCAATGATCTTGATTTCCTTAACCTCATGTCCTCTTGGATAGGGTCTATGCAGGAGCGTGCGGTCTATGAAAAACAACTTGTATCAGAGAAGGAGATATTACGTGAGTTTGTAAGGTCCGCTCCTGCGGCCATTGCCATGTTCAATACCAATATTGAATACGTGGCTGCAAGTGCCAAGTGGAGTGAAGATTATAACCTGGGTAATACTGCTATCCTTGGTAAAAGTCACTATGAGGTCTTTCCTGAAATAGGAGACGATTGGAAAGCTATCCATAAGCGCTGTGTGCAGGGCGAAGTAATTAGTAAGGAACGAGATCTCTTCTCAAGAGATGACGGATCCCATCAATGGATCAAATGGGAAGTTCGCCCTTGGTACGAGGGCCGAAATGAGGTTGGTGGGATCATTATGTTCACAGAGGATGTGACGGAATTGGTCGCTCAGGAAGAGGAACTGTTGTTAGCAAAAGAGGTAGCCGAATCTGCAGCGAAAGCCAAAGAAACGTTCCTTTCTACCATGTCTCATGAGATTCGTACTCCAATGAATGCCATTATTGGTATTTCCAATTTACTACTGGGAGACCAGCCCAGACCAGATCAGCTGGATAACCTTAACCTGCTTAAGTTCTCTAGTATGAACTTATTGGCTTTGATCAATGATATTCTGGATTTCAATAAACTGGAGTCAGGTAAGATGACTTTAGAAAAAATTGATTTCAATCTGAAAGATCTAGTCAATAGTGTTTGCGACACTCTCCGATTAAAAATAGAAGAGAAAGACTTGAACCTCATTTATGAGTATGATAACAAGCTGCCGCACTTCTTCAAAGGAGATCCTGTAAGGCTTAATCAGATTCTTACTAACCTGTTGTCCAATGCCATTAAGTTTACCGCAAAAGGAAATGTAGAGATAGGCATTGAGTTTATTGAGCAGTATGATGAATATTATAACATCAAGTTTTTCGTAAAGGATTCGGGAATTGGTATTGAAGCCGAAAAACACGAAAGTATTTTCGAAAACTTCACTCAGGCAAGCTCTAGTATCACCCGAGAATATGGCGGAACTGGCCTTGGGTTAGCCATCACCAGGAAGCTGCTGCAAATCATGGATAGCGATATCTATGTCAAAAGTGAGCCAGGGAAAGGGGCAGAGTTTTGGTTCTATTTATTCTTACCAATAGGTGAAGAAGTTAATAGTTCATCAGTAACTGGTCCTACTTTGGATACTGAGCAGGAGCAACATAACCAGTATATTAATCTGTTAATAGCAGAAGATAATAAAGCCAATCAGACGGTGCTATCTAAGTTTCTAGATCGCTGGTCGTTCTCTTACGATTTTGCAGACAATGGTCAGCAGGCGTTGGATTTGGTTAAGTCCAAGCAGTATGGAATGATCCTGATGGATATTCAGATGCCCGTCATGGATGGCTATGAAGCGGTGAAGAAGATTCGCCGATTGGATGATGTGTATTTCAAGGAAATACCAATCTATGCATTGACTGCATCTGTGTTGCTAGGTGTGGAAGAGGAGGTTAGGAAGGCAGGTATGAATGGGTATATCGGTAAGCCTTTTGAACCCAAAGAACTTTACGACAAAATCGTTGAAAATGCGAAGCAGGTCATTCTCGATAAGTCCATTTGGTTGGAAGATCTGGATCCTGCAATTATCCTTGGCGATAGGCAATTTTCTCGAGCGGTAATCGAAGC
>CAXEKM010000689.1:0-2198 GCA_963996645.1 uncultured Marinoscillum sp. | reverse complement strand
TTGTGTACTTCAAAAAGAAAAGATGGTTGTAGACATTGAAAAAACCATTGATACTCTTGATAATAATGGGTATTCGATTCTTTCAAATTATTATTCTACGTTTGAAATAAATGAGATCATCTATTGTATTGAAAATCACTCAAAACATAGTGACGCTTTCATCATGTCAAAAGACTTAGTTGCTATCAGAAGATTGCTCCAAACTATTCCGAATTTAATACCTCTCATTTTTAATCAACGACTCATCGAGTTGATCAACAAATTTCCTGGCGACCCCTATTTTTTGACCAAAGCCATTTACTTTGACAAACCTCCAGAATCCAATTGGTTTGTGAGTTACCATCAAGACCTAAGCATATCTGTAGATCAGAAATCCGACATACCTGAATACATTAATTGGACTAATAAAAGAGGACAAATTGGTGTACAACCACCAATCAATATATTAGAAAACATCATAACCGTTAGAATACATCTAGATGATACAACAAAAGAAAACGGAGCTCTCAAGGTCATTCGAGGATCTCATCAAAATGGTGTCATACAGATAAAATCAAAGCATTGGCGAACAGAAGATGAAGATACTTGTGAAGTTTAAGCAGGTGGAGTGATGCTCATGAAACCCCTAACACTGCACTCCTCTTCAAGAACATCAAATGGACAAAGAAGACGAGTAATTCACCTTGAATTTAGTAATATAAAATTGGCAGAAGGCTTAAATTGGTTAGAATTCGAATCTGTTTAAATTATTTAAACACAATTATTTCTTTACATTTTTATATTTAGGCACAAATCTTGCTCCAATCTCATTTTTCACTGTCTAAATTCATCGCCATGACAAGACTAATTCTGCTACTCGCAGCACTACTACCTTATGCCTTATCGGCACAACAAACTAAATCCATCAAAAGAAGCATTCCCTATTTTGAATGCCATGTTCCAGAACATACCGGAGTTTCTCGGCTACCATTACAAAGGTACTCGGTTGATGCTCGGATTGCCGGTACCATTGCTGATGTCAAGCTATCCCAAACATTTATCAATTCATTCAACACGCCTTTGGAGGTAACCTACGTATTCCCTGGCTCCTCAAAATCCGCAGTTTATGGATTGACGATGAAAATTGGTGAGCGAATAGTTGTTGCTGAAATTCAAGAAAAGTTTAAAGCCCGAGAAACGTACACTGAAGCAGTACAAGAAGGTAAAAGGGCTTCTTTACTGGAGCAGGTTCGTCCCAACGTATTTCAAATGACCGTTGGCAACATTATGCCAAACGACACCATTGAGGTAACACTGCAATACACTGAATATGTTGAGAGCATCGATGGGCAATATCAATTTATGGTTCCGACTACCATCGGTGAACGGTACAGTGGTGAAAACCATGGAGAACAAAGCCACGTCACACCGAGCTATGTCTTATCTAATGAAAGTCCTTATTCAGTAGCTATTCAAGTAGCTATCGCATCTCCTGTACCAATAGCTGAAGCTAAATCCAACACCCACAGAATAGATTTGACTGTCACCGATCAGCACCACTGGACAACTCAGTTAAGCCAAACTGAACAGTTTGCTGGAAATCGAGATTTCATACTGGAATACCGGCTTAGAGGTGAGGCACTAGCCAGTGGATTACTTCTTCATGAAGGAGAAACGGAAAACTTCTTCATGCTTCAAATTCAACCACCAAAATATGTAGCGAAAGAAGCTGTTCCTCCCCGAGAATACCTTTTCGTTGTGGATGTATCAGGCTCCATGCACGGATTTCCGATGGAAACCGCCAAAAAACTTATGTTCAATCTTTTAGACGACCTGCGACCAAATGACCTATTCAATGTTTTGCCATTTGCAGGCGCAAGTGATAAACTCTTTCGGGAAAGTCAATTAGCCACCGAAGAGAACATTAAAAAAGCACAGCGATACATGCGCTCCAGGATATCTGGTGGTGGCACCAACATGGAATCCGCATTTAGAGACGTTTATCGTTCCATGCCTGAAACTCCTTATTCACGATCCATTATTCTCATTACCGATGGGCATATAGAAGCAGAACAAAAGGTTTTTCGAGAAATCAGGGAAAACCTAAATAAAGCCAATGTATTCGCATTTGGGATAGGATCGTCTGTCAATCATTTCTTAATTGAGGGAGTGGCACGAGCAGGAATGGGTGAAGAATTCATTGTAACGCATGCCGGACT
>CAXEKM010000688.1:0-2355 GCA_963996645.1 uncultured Marinoscillum sp. | reverse complement strand
TGTTGATTTCAAAGTTTCGCTGTGATAGGTCATTGAGTGATATCAACTCAAAATCTTCTATGACCCACTCTGGATCGAAGGAGTTTTGGACTTCTATGTATTGTAAGAGTTCTGATTTGAATTGGTTGGGATCCGTACCATCTTGCAACACTACAAATGTTGCGTCGGTGAGGTAAGCCCAGTCTAGCTTTTTAGCCATACCTATTTCCTCAAAATTGGCCATAGGGATCATAAAGTCTAAACGAATGCTGGTATTGTATCGATACTTGTCTAATACAGCGCCTACCGTAAAAGTTTTCACCTTTGAGTTGTAAAACTTCATAGTAATCTGCTTGCCTATAGGATCTTCATCGGCAAAGTATTTTTCTGCCATGTAGTAGGAGATGACCACATGATCCCGATGCTCTAGAGTTTTATGATCTCCACTTAAAAAGTCATAATCAAGATTGTCAAGATATCCTGGATCAACAAAGTTTAGGTTTTCCTGGAACACGTTGTCTTCATATTTGACATTGGCTGTTTGCTGTTCGATGCGAAAGATGTCAACAGCCTGTGGATGGTTGGCAAGGATCGTAGGCCCCAATTCAATCGGAGAATCTCCCCAGGTGCTCAGATTGCCATCATCGTTGCGAACCTTATTGACAATCTGGTAGATGTTAGCAGCATTGCTGTGGTAGCGGTCCATGTTTTGCTGCATGTCTATGAAGATAAACAGGGTAATCAGACAGCCTAAGGCCAGTGCAAGTCCAAGAATGTTAATGCTGGAGGTTAGCCAGTTTCGGGTCATGTTTCGAAATCCGACTTGTAAGTAATTGGAAATCATAATTATTGAGTTTGATCTTTGATTGTTCGTTTTTGTCCTTTTGATATTGGACCACCTACAGAATCGGATCACATCCCAAACGAATCGCTTCCTGGCGAATGATGGTCCTTTTTCATCAATTCGTCTGTCGAATAGTTCGTAGATGTCGCCCTCTATTTCTTCCAGTAGTTGAGGATTACAATACCACTTTAAAAACCGCTGAGCCCATTTCGGAGGATTAATCATCAGGAGGAGAATTTGAATGAAATGTCCGGAATGTTATTGTAAAGCTTCATTCTGTAACTCATCGAGTAGTCAAGTACACTTTTTCCCGATGCAGTTAATGAAAAATATCGCTTGCGTCTGCCGCCTCGTTCTTGAGTAGCACCGCCCATCCAGCTATTCAAATAGCCTTTGGTTTCTAGTCGCTTTAAGACCGCATGTACAGCACTTACATTAAGATCTCTACCGGATAGATTTTTTATTTCATCCATAATAGATACCCCATAGGCTTCATTATTTAGCGAACCAACAGTGAGTAATATCAGCTCTTCTAACTCTCCTAGATGCTCTCCTTTGCTCATATTCAACGATTATATTTGTTATACAAACGTGAATATAATGTATTAGTTCTATTTTTGTATAACTAATTAAATAAATGAATGTGTAATGTATTTTCTTATGAGCTGTGAATCAGTCATTTACCTATTTTAATGAAGAGAATACCTACTTTTAAAATTTTTGAAATCCGTTTGGTAGGGTATTTGTCGTAACTACCGTTGAATAGTCACTAAACATTAAACAATACGGATTATGATTTACTTATGGCACAACACAAACATGGGAATGTACGAGATGGGAGATTTCACTGAAAAGACCATTAGAGCATCTATCAATGAGATTACCATTGTACATGAATTTGAATCTGATGAAATCAGATGTGCAGAGAAAATCTTGATGAATCTAAATCGTGCATCTGGTGAACTAAAAAGAAGTATGGCTGTAGCTTAAGCTTCAAGCTCTGCCCATTTTTTCTTTAGATCATCCACGATCATTTCGGCATGTACACGGGAGTTTTCTATAAACCAGATATTGGTTTTGAGGCCACCACAGATTACTCCTGCGAGATAAATATTCTCCACATTCGTTTCCATAGTTTCTTCATTGTAGTAAGGAGTTAGGTAATCATCCGTTCCGATGTTCACCCCAACACTTTTTAAGAAAGAAAAGTCTGGCTGATATCCAGTCATGGCCAGCACAAAATCATTGTCAATGGATTTTGGACCTTCTGGAGTCATGATTTCAACTGTTCTTTCGTTGATTTTCGTGATATTGGACTTGAAGAATGCCTTAATGGAGCCTTCTTTGATACGGTTTTCAATATCTGGAAGCACCCAATACTTCACTCGGGGATTAATTTCTTCTTCGCGAATGACCATTGTCACCGATTTGGCACCTTTTCTCCAGGTTTCGAGCGCAACATCTACTGATGAGTTAGCAGCACCCACCACCAATACATCCATGTCATAGTATGGATGTGGCTCATCATAATA
>CAXEKM010000687.1:0-4080 GCA_963996645.1 uncultured Marinoscillum sp. | reverse complement strand
CCTTGAAGGAGCCAAAGTTGTTAAAGAACTCTTCGGTAAATACACAGAAATGACCTGTCTGATCTTCACTTAACCGTTCCCAATTATAGGGAACCATTGGGTTTGCAAAAATTAGTGTGGCTCCGTCTACTTCGATTACTTTGTCAGCATAGTGATATCTATTATTTCCAATAATGAAGCTGATTTTGTAATATTCACGTCGGCTGTATGGTACGGGTTTTGGTTCTGGACCCAAAAAATCATTGTAATTGAAGACATTAAAATGACCAACTCCATTCCGTAAGCTGTCAGGAATATGATTGAATTTACGTTCGTAAAATTCTTCTAAACTAAGGTGTTGATCCATGGAGTAAAGTTATATAATTCAAGTAGATGATTTTAATCAGTTCATTGAAGCGTTATAAGAAAATATAATAAGTACCTTTGTCATGTACCGTAATATATTTTTTTAGAATCTCACTTAAACAACCAGCTTATGAAGATTCCATTTAATTACGTACGATTATCTCGAATTATTTTAGTTCGTGTATTTTCTTTATTGAAAAAACATGATTCAACTTCTTCTTTAGAGACAACCTGTAGAACAGTAAGAATGTATGACTCAAATAGAAATGAGATCATTCGAAAATTGCTGCGAGAGAAATCGGCCTTATTAAAAACAAGTTTCTGGCCATGGCGAAGAGACTTAATTCAACGACACAAAGCCATAAATCTTCAATTAGAAGCTATGGGTGTCTATCAGGGAAAGATTAATTGACTAGAATGCACTTTTTGTTTTTTGTTAGTGTTGCGTAAATAACCAGACTCAAACGCATTTTTCAAAACACTAATCATTAACGAATGAATCAAGCGAATTCTGGTTCCATCATGCAGGGACTACTTGCTGTAAAATCCAAAACGTATTTAACTCCACATTACATTCGGGTTGTGCTGTCCGGAGACGATATTGATAATTTTGAACATGCCCAGGTTGGGGATAACAATAAGTTGTTAATACCGAATGAGAATACTGATTTTACTGTAGAAGGTCGACCTGAAGGAGATATCAGGACTTATACTTTAAGGGCTTTGGATCTTGAAAAGGGTGAAATGACTGTTGATTTTGTGGCACATGGTGAAGAAGGTCCAGCGTCAAGTTGGGCCATTAATGCCGTGATAGGAGATCAGCTAATGGTCTTTATGAAGCAAAAGAACAAACAATTATTCAAACCGGCAGATTGGTATTGTTTGGTGGGGGATCATACAGCACTGCCAGTGATCAGCGTAATTCTAGAATCTCTACCAGAGGACGCTGTTGGTAAAGTTTTATTGGAAGTATATTCCAGCGAGGATGTATTAGAACTACAAAAACCTGAAGGGGTTGATATCCAATGGATCTACAATGACCGTCCAGGAGAACAGATCTTGCTGCCTCAATTCTTTTCACAAATTGAAATGCCAGAGGAAGGAAGCCGCTTCTTGTTCTCAGCAGCAGAGTTTCAATCTGTAAGAGCTATTCAAGATCAAATCAGAAGCAAAGAATTTATCACTCGCCAAGAGTGGCAGTCATTCTCCTATTGGAAACATGGTGTCGCTGAAGGTGATCCAAAGAATAATCGAAAGGAATTGACGCATCGATAGGCTATCTATCGCTCAAAAGTTGCTCTACTTCTATTGCTAAGTCAGGATAAGCTCTGGAAACGATTAGCAGATAAATCGCAATTAGAGCTGCAATGACAAAAAAACACATGAAAATTCCGAAATAAGTTCGAAGCTGAATGTTGCTGTCTCCTTTTAAGCTGACGATTAGATTTTCTATGTATGTTGTTGGTGAGTAGTCAGAGGATAAAATTTTGATAGGATTTTTTGATGAAGATGAAGTCATTTGAGCCCAATCGACCAAGTCTAGTGCATAGGATGATTGGCTTCTTATGGCTTTTTTATTGTCTTTCTGATCAAATAAGTATTGTGGTGAAGTGTCCCTATTGACTTTGTTAAGAATACCATAGAAGTACAGTTGTGAAGAAGCAGGTACATAGTGTTCTACTACCTTTATTTTCTTGTTATTATCCAGATCATTAATTGGGAAATTCTCTAAATTTTGAGTGGTTAGTTTTTCTAGCAGTTGACGACTTGTCATTCGCTTCCAGTCTGACTTGAAGTGTATCGTGCTGTGATGAAGACTTACAAAGCAATCATCAGAGCCATCGGATATGGTGAGAAACTTTTCATGACTTGATTTTCTGTATAGTCTGGCCCAGTTTCCTTTATTGCTGGAGCTCCCGGGTCTCCATTGATAAATTTCGGTTTCATAGTAGTCTACAGGCCGCTTTCTCAGCCAGGTATGATGATTGGTGTTGTTTTTAATCCTGGCGACAAACTCTACAAAACCCTCACCTGCATTAGAAATCAATGATTTGTTCGTCTCTCTTAGCTTCTTCAAATTTCCAACTTGTCGATTGATTTCAGCTATAAGAAATAATATCACCGTACAAACTCCGGCAAACCCTAAAGCTGCTCCAAGTGGCAATACGAAAAACGGAGGAATGATCAGAAACAACAATAGCAAACAGCCAATGGCATTGGATCGATTCTTGGCAGGCATAGATTAGTGGTTTATCTACAAGAAACGAAAATAATTAGCTGCAAGCAAATTAACAGATCCTTGGTTTTCCCTAAATCAGACCTAGTTTTCTTGCCATAACTAATATCTGACCTGTATGATATGCAGTGTGCTCTATGACCAGTAAGGCTTCTCTGAAAAGCGTTTGTCCGGTGCCATGAGCAAAAGGTTTGTTAAGATCAATTTTAGGGTCCAGAATCAGATCAATTAACGTTTGTCTTTCTTTAAAATAGGTTTCCTGGGCAACTTCCCATTCTTCTTCAATGATCGGAGCAAGGTCTGTCGTCCAATAGTCTTTAGGCCATTCGTAATGTGTGTAATTAGGATCAATGCTGAAATCCAATATGTCTTTCTGACAAAAGCTTAAGTGATGAAATTGCTGCCAAATGGTGTAGGGTAGTCCTTCAATAACAGTTCCTAGAGCTTCAAATGGGATTTTAGGGAGAAGTTTATCGATTGGAAGGAAGGCTTCTCCTCCTTGTATATGTTTTACTAGTTGCTGCTTGATTGCGTCCATGAATCGATGATTTGAAGATGCTAACCGGATTATTCTATCAATGGTTCAATTGGATGGGCAAATTTCAACATCTATTTTAGATTGGTTGGTGTCTACCATTATTAGTGATATTTTAGATGTCTCATTAGCCAACTAACCAACTCATGCAAAGTACATCATCCAAATTTCAAGAGTTTGATCAGCCGCTATCTGATATTTCAGAAATAAATAGATCCTATTTTTTGGCTAATTACCATTGGAATGATGAAAGTCAATTGGATCGCTTTGTTAAAGAGGGAGTGTGGATCAATGGCAATAAGAACCGATTAACCGAAGCGGTAAATTCAGCCAAACCTGGTGATGTCTTGTTTGCTAAAACAATCTGGGGCAAGGGAGAAGCGGAAGGGGTTTTGACACTGCAGGCAGTGGGTGTCGTGATTCAAAACGTTCAAGATGGGCGAAACCTAAAGGTGCAATGGTTTCCTTTTGCTGAGCGTGTCAATCTGAAAACAGGTAGTCATTATCGGTATTCATTTCAATTGATTCGTGAGAAATACTTGCAGGAGATATTGAAAGGAGTGCAAAAGCAAGTTCATGATTTACCAGGTATAATTAATCGATTAAGCGCTTCGATTGATTTAGCCTCTGAGCCTACTTTGATAGAAAATGTCCTGTCTCGAACAGTCATCTCCAATGATGGTGCTTATGCAGGAGAAGATCTTTTGAATATAGAAAACGATGTAAGATCGTTTGCCCTGTTACTGGCTTCTAAGGAAGTGAAACCACCATTGGCAATTGCATTATTTGGGCGCTGGGGATCAGGGAAGAGTTTTTTCATGCGTCAATTGAAGAAGCGTGTTGCTCGACTTTCAGAAAATCAGGGATTTGCATTAAGAAACACTAGTGATACCCAAGACTTGTTTTGTAGAGGTATCGCTCAAATAGAGTTTAACGCCTGGTCGTATTTGGATTCCAACCTTTG
>CAXEKM010000686.1:0-3686 GCA_963996645.1 uncultured Marinoscillum sp. | reverse complement strand
TACATCTGGTAAAATTCCTTCTATACCGTTCAATCTACCTCTGCTCAAATCGGCATCCATCGTAGGAGTGTTTTGGGGAAGCTTTTGGAGAGAATCTCCACTCGCTAATCGTTCCAATATCAACATGATTTTGAAGTGGTTTGCACAGGGCAAACTGGATGTCTATATTGGAAAAACCTATCCGTTGTCCGAGGCAAAAACTGCTCTTGCAGAATTAATGAATCGAGAGGTTATTGGTAAAACTGTCTTGAAAATCTCCTAAAATCTTTGATTGAGCTGGATGCCAACATATGTGTGGTTGATAGCTTCCTCGTTCTCTTTTGTTCTCCAGAATCGAGTAATCTTTAAGTCAAAACGTGGCCAGCTGAATGCAACACCAAATCGATGTTGAACAACCCACTTTGTAGCATTTACTGTGAAAATAGAAGATGGTCCTATAAATCCTCCTTCTAAAGTAGCATTGTGAATCACATATTCTACTCCTGGACTGTAGAAGAAATAAAACTCTTGAGTTTTTTGCTGTTTTTCTTTTCGCTTATATCCAAGTGTGGAAGCTTGAAATACTGATTGATTCATAGGCTTCAGTTCTCCCGTTCTGAAGATAATGTCCTGACGAATGTTGTTGTAAACTGTACCCAGGCTGGTACTACTCTCAGTTGCTAATTCAAAACGATAGGAAGAAACCAAGGAGTGAATGTACTTCAGATGTAGGTTAACCAATGGTGTATTGTTGATTTGATACTGCCAGCCTTCAGGGTGAGGCATTCCGAACCAGCCATGCCATGTAGATTGCTGGTCGCCCATTTTCACACCTGGTCCCAGCCAGCCAAGTTCAAGTTCTGTTTTTAGGTATTTATTGGAGTGAAAGTAATATTCATTAGCCACGCTCACCGACATAATTCCCGCATAAGGTCGGTCCATTTTACTTAGCTCACTCCATTTGATGTTGTAAGCAGTATACATTCGGTGATTAAACCGAAAAGATCGAATTTTTTTAGCTTTTTCACTGCTATCCATTAAGAAACGAATCTCAGGATAGATTCCACTACTATAGTAATGATCTCTGGTCAAATCCAGGGTAAATACATCATTGTCAACTAGTAACTGATAGTCAACTGTGAGATACTCTTTGACTTGATTTTCCTGAGCTGATAGTGTGCCAGTGAATAGCACAATGAAAAGAAATATAAGTGCGCTCCGCATGAGGCGACAAATATAGAGATTATGCTATTTTGCATCGTGATGAATTTAGACTTCCTACAGCAAAAATTAGACGAACGGATTGATAGAGGGAATATACGCGCGTTACCTTCACTTTCAGGTCTGGTCGATTTTGTGAGTAATGATTATCTAGGATTGAGTGGTAATGAGCAATTAGCTCTGCAAATCCATGATCGATGTGTTGCTGAAAAAGTGCCTAATGGAGGGACAGGGAGTAGACTGCTTTCTGGAAATCACAAGTGGTATGAGGAGACAGAAGACTTGCTGAAGTCTATTTTCAAAGCAGAGGATGTATTGTTATTTAATTCTGGATATGCAGCCAATCAAGCGTTAGTTTCGTCTGTAGCTGACAAAGGTGATACGATACTTTATGATCAGTTATCACATGTCTGCCCGAAAGAAGGAGCCTGGCTGAGTAGAGCGGAGACCATTGCTTTTCGACACAATGATCTGGAAGATTTGGAGTCTAGGCTTAAAAGAGTGGATGGACGATGTTTCGTGCTGACTGAAACCATCTTTTCTATGGATGGAGATGTAGCACCAATGGAAGAGTTGGTAAGCCTTTGTGAAAAATACGGTGCCTATCTTATTGTAGATGAAGCTCATAGTACTGGGGCTTACGGTGAGAAGGGGAGTGGTATGCTTATGGAACTGGAGTTGGATCAAAGAATTTTTGCACGTGTTTATACTTTCGGTAAAGGAATGGGAGTGCATGGAGCGGCGGTGGCTGGATCAAAAGTGTTGAAAGACTATCTGGTCAATTTTGGACGGCCATTTATATACACCACATCATTACCCCCGCATAGCGTAATTGCCATCACAGAGTCCTTTAAATATCTGACTACTCATATGCATCTGCAAGATCAACTGCAGGAGAAAATTAACTTGTTTAGAAGTCTGTGGAAAGACAGTCTGAGCAATACCGCTGTTCAACCTGTCATGATAGGAAGTAATCAAAAAGCAAGAAGTATTTCCAAGCAACTTCAGGAGGCTGGTTTAGATGTAAGACCTATTTTGTCCCCAACAGTTCGATCCGGAACTGAACGCTTGAGAATCAGCCTGCATGTTCATAATACGGATGAGGAAATCACTCAGTTAGCATCTTTATTGAAAACTATGATTTGATCATTCAGGTACTTTTTGACAAGAGTATTCTTTTTCAAAATTCTGCAATTGATTTCCTTTTTCGGCTAGTAACAAAATACGATCATTCGGTAATATGACTGTGTTTCCTTTTGGGGTGATGAATTCGTTGTTTCGCTCTATCAAGGCAATCCATACATTTTCTGGTAGTTTCAAATCCACAATTTTACTGTTAGCCAGAACAGAATCTTCTTTGACTGTAACTTCTTTTTTTGCAGATCTATTTTGCTCATTAAATAACTGATCTATTGGTGTTTGTTCTTTTGATCCAGCGGGTAGTGCCACGTTCATTTTCTTTGCCATAAATGGTAATGTTGACCCTTGGACTATTACTGAAATACCTGATATAAAGAAGACAATATTGAAAATTAGATTAGCATTTTCTAACCCTGAGATTAAAGGAAATGTGGCGAATACAATAGGCACAGCTCCTCTCAAACCAACCCAGCTAATGTAATGTCGGGTTCGGTTTTTCATTTTGAAAAACGATAAGGATGCAAACACACTCAAAGGTCTTGCAACTATTATTTGAAATGCTGCGATTAGCAATCCAATGCCAATTACTGGGACAATGTGAGAAGGAAATACCAATAGTCCCAGAGTAAGGAACAACACGATTTGCATTAACCAGGCCATGCCATCAAAAGAACGGATGATCGAGCTTTTGTGTATCAGTTCATTATTTCCTAGATATAACCCACAGAGGTACACTGCTAAAAAACCATTACCATTTAAAAGACCAGTTGTGGTATAAGTCAGAAACATTAAAGCAACAGCAAGGAGTGGATAAAGTGAGTCCAGACCAAGATTGATTTTGTTGACCACCCAGGAGCTAAGCCACCCAAAAGCTAATCCGGAAGCTCCACCAATGAGCATTTGCATCATGAAAAGTCCCACAATTGACCAAAAACCAGTTTCAGGATTGCTTATTAATTCCAGACAAGAAATAGTTAACACATAGGCCATCGGGTCATTGCTGCCACTTTCCAGTTCCAGCATGGGTCTAATGTTGTCTTTCAGACCCAGGTTTTTGGAACGTAATATGGAAAAAACAGCGGCTGCATCGGTAGAGCTAATAATTGAACCCAAGAGGAATCCTTCAATAAGTTGTAAATCAGTAACTAACCAAATAAATACCCCCATCGATGAAGCTGTTATAAGCACTCCAATGGTCGATAGAGAGATTCCTTGCCATAGTACTGGTTTGATTGACTGCCATGAAGTTTCCAAACCACCAGAAAACAGGATAACATTCAAAGCAACGATACCTATGAATTGAGCAGTCGATGGATTGTCGAATTCTATTCTTCCCAGTCCTTCAG
>CAXEKM010000685.1:0-4044 GCA_963996645.1 uncultured Marinoscillum sp. | reverse complement strand
CTTTTTCATATAATCAGGTTTGGGTAAGTACAGTTACAAGCTACTGACTAAAAAAGATTAATACAAAAACAGTTAATTTGGAATGACCTTCACCGGAATCGGCTGCCCTTCCTGATATATTTTCAATTCAATAATATCCGCTGGCATGGTATATCCCGCATTCATCAATCCATTCAATACATTGCGCATTACTTCAGTTTTCAGCAGTGCCAATGAGTCTGTATAGTTGAAAGAATTGATCCAATAATAGACTCTTAGATTAATGGTGCTGGTTCCAAACTCTTCTAGCTCAATAAAAGGCTCCAGTTCACCTTCCTGCGGAATTCGAGTCTCTTGACTCAGAATTGCTTTAATTGTCTTAATAGCCTCTGACACATTATCTCCATAGTCCAGTCCAACCACAAATGCATGACGTTGCAACCCGTCTCTAGTGAAATTGGTCAGTGGATTTTTGATTAGCATAGCATTAGGTATAAAAATATCACGTCCATCAAACGACCGAATCTGTGTATTGCGAAAGCTCATAGAAGACACTATTCCTTTAATCCCTTCGACCTCAATTGCATCTCCAATACTAAAAGGTCTACCGAAAGCAAGAAAAAAACCAGCAAGGAAATTCTCTCCAATATCCTTAAATGCAAAACCTATGATGATTGCTGACACCCCAGCTCCTGCGAGCAAACTACTGGCTGCTTTACCTAAACCCAATTGATTAAGAAAAATAACCGTACCAATGATGACAAAAATGATCATGATCGTCCGGGAGATAAAGTTCTTCAGCAGAACATCATGAATATTGACACGTTTGCGAACAATACTTCTTATCAACATTCCTATCAATACAAAAAGTACTAACCCTATGAGTCCCAGAATGATACTTGGCGATCGATCTAATATCGACTCATAAAACTGTTGGAATGACTGGATGATACGTTCTTTCATAGGTGACGAGTTTCGATAATAACTTCGTCAATCAACATTATGTTAGAACTTTTGTAAGCAGTGTAACTTTCTGATGATCAAAAACGTAAAATTAGGTAGAAACCACTGACACCCGTCGGTGCCAAGTGTATGCGGTAATCACCAACCAAAAAGTGAGAGTCGCGTTGCAAGCGGTCTAACCTCAGGTTAGGCTTTTTTTGTGCCTCAACATTTCATCGAGGATTAAATGGAAATGCATAATTATCAATTTCAACTCGGAAACTTCTTTCATCATTTGGGGTAACACTGGTATTCACCAAAGTGTACTCAGCAACCAAAGAAACTTTTCCCTCTTCCTCATTCGCATTAAGAATCGTCACTGTTCCTTCTTTTGGATACCAGTAATATATGGCACCAATTACATGTTGATCATCGGTATTGATCCAAAAGTCATTGGGTGTATAATATTGAGAAGCTTGAGTACCTGATAATTCCAATTCGTCTCCTTCCTGAAAAAATCTTTCTTCACTACTATTGATGAATAAATGATGAAACCCTTGCTGTACGGTGATTTCAATAGTATAAGCAGCTGTATTTAATGCTGATGGTCTCCAACCTTTGAGTAAAGGTGATGTGCAAAAAGCTTCATTGCCTCCGCCACTGGTTTCATAACTTTCAAATCCTGATGGCCAGTCTTGACATTCAGGTTCTTCTTTGCAAGATAGGAAGAGCGAAGAGATAAAAAGGACAATCAGTAGCTTCTTCATGACAATATTCGTTTGATTATTTCAAATGTCTTCGCTTTCATCCATCATCTCAATACCCTGATGATGGTATATTCTACTAATAAAAATCACATTCATGGAAACATTTTTTATACTAAATTTGTATTTATATCGTACACGATTTAATCGCTTATATATAAATATGAAAACTTACATCGAAACAAACACCTTGCAAAAGGTATTTAGAATCATACTGGGAGCTTTTATGGTATTAGCAGCAGTTGGTCATATGACTTTTCAACGAGCTGAATTTCAAGCCCAGGTTCCGAATTGGTTACCCTTGAGTAAAGATTTGGTAGTAATTCTTTCAGGAGTTGTTGAAGCAGCACTTGGCTTAGGCATGCTGTTCTGGAAAAACAAACGAGTTTACATAGGGATAGCATTAGCCATCTTCTATGTCCTCATCTTTCCGGGGAACATCGCTCAATACTTAAATGGTACTGATGCTTTCGGATTGGATACTGACAGAGCAAGACTAATTCGACTGTTCTTTCAACCGGTATTAATCCTGTGGGCTCTCTGGTCTACAGGAGCTTTCAAAGCATGGAAACAAAGAAATGATTGATCAAAAACAAGAACAAATGAAAACGTCCTTTTACGATTTAGAAGCTGAGACACTTCAAGGTAAAAAAGTGAAAATGAGTGACTATGAAGGCAAGTCCATATTAGTGGTGAATACTGCAACTAAATGTGGATTAGCGCCACAATTTGATGGCCTGGAAAAGCTTTACCAAACTTACAAAGACAAAAACTTTGTAGTACTTGGATTTCCGAGTAACCAATTTGCTAATCAAGAACCTGGTGATGCGAAAAACATCGAAGAAACCTGCCGAATCAATTTTGGAGTAACCTTCCCAATGTTCGGCAAGATTGATGTAAATGGAAGCAACACACACCCTATTTTCAAGTACCTTAAAAGTCAACTTGGAGGTATCTTTGGCAGCAGAATTAAGTGGAACTTCACCAAGTTCTTTATTGATAAAAATGGAAAACCTGTGAAACGCTTCGCACCTACAACCAAACCGGAGAAAATTGAATCATTCTTAAAAACACAACTCTAAAATCATGAGCAGTAGTCCCAAAGAATTGTGGTTGGAAAATCAAATATGTTTTCCCCTCTATGCGGTATCTCGTTTAGTAACGAAACAATATGCGCCGCTACTTGAAGAGTTGGACATTACTTATCCGCAATATTTGGTACTGCTCGTGCTTTGGCAACAGGATGATCAACTGGTTTCTGATATTAGCAAGCGATTACTATTAGAGTCCAATACGCTAACGCCTCTTCTGAAACGTCTGGAACAAAAACAACTAGTTAAACGAGTTCGTCAAGAGTCTGATGAACGAAAAGTCCTCATTTCTCTCACAGCCGAGGGGAAAAAGCTTCAGGAAAAAGCTGTTTGTATTCCACAAAGACTAGTAGAAAATATCAAGGGAGAAGATATAAGCGCTCAGGAAGTTGAGCATATGATGTCAACCATACACAAACTTATCAGTAGCCTTGCGACAACTTCCGAGCGCTCTACCTGATCTCAGAAAAAGTAGCTTACATCTCCAGATATGCAATGCTCTATTTTGCGATGCTGTAGTGACTGAACAGGACGATTGTTCACCCCCTCCAGATCCTTTAACCGATTTATCTGATCAGCTGAAGCTTGATGTTTTTGTGCGATTACTATCCATTTCACTGTTTCACTATAGGGAGGAGTAGTCAAAGAGCCTTTATAATGATAGTAATCACTAAAATCCACAGGAAGTAGCTCTTCAGTGATATCCACTTGATGAGTTGGATAGTCTTTCTCAGTAACTTCTGAAGGTACATCTTTCAAAAAATGGCTGATAAATGGATCAGTCTCTCCTTCCTTGAACAACACTGCTACTACCACATATTTCATCACAGAATCCTTTTTCACATGAACCATATGCATTTCCAAGGGGTATTCAGTGTTATCAATATGATGCTCTGAAGGTGTATGAAAATGAAACTGAGCGAAGGCATACGTTTCTCCATCAAAAGTGATGAAACTGCCCGGATCATAGTCCAATCTAACAGTATGTGCTCCATGGCTGACATGCTCATGTGAGACATCATAATGGACGTTAACCTGGTGCTCACCTATCGGGCATACACTGGTTTGAATATTAACAGGTGACTGGCGAGTTCCGCCTTCAAATTGGGGGGTGTGGGTATTGGGTTGATGCTGTGCGAACAATGTCCATCCGCACGCCATCAGAATGAGGGAGGTTATTGATTTCACAAGATCATTAGGTTTAGTTCAGAGCAAATGTAAGTTTGAAACCAACGATTCCATCCTGATTTAAATTGACTTTGAACAAT
>CAXEKM010000684.1:0-3251 GCA_963996645.1 uncultured Marinoscillum sp. | reverse complement strand
GAGACCTTTCAAAAGATTTTCGATTCCTCTAAGAGTAGTTTACACTTATCAGGTGAAATTCTGCAATCTGTAAAAGAGCAGATGGAAAAGATCACTTCAGTGGTTTCTATTTCTGAAAATATTGTCGTCATTGCTGAGCAAACAGCCGCAGGAACTGAAGAAATAGCGAGTTCTGCATCGGAGTTATCTTCAGGAATGGAGTCATTCAATCACAAAATTTCCCAGTTTAGGCTTATTTCAGATTCATTGAAGGAAGTTACAGATCAATTAATCCTTACTGAATTTAATGATGGAGACGCCGTAGAGTTGTTTGGTCCAGATGAAGATGATTTCCAATGAGATTAATCAAGAGTAATTCTATTCTTTGTCAATGAATTGTTAAGAGATACTTTCTACCTTCATCATATCAAATCTATCACAAAGAGGATTGAGACCAGTCGAAAGAAACTTTATAGTGTACGGACTAATACGTCACAGTTTTTACAATCTATGAGTGTATTGTCTACACCAAAACCCCACCGATCGTGGGGTTTTATTTTATAATCAATAACTTATTAACTCTCTGTAACTTAGGTTACATATAATCGTGATCCTAATCACTGATGACTCGTTCAAGGGTCATTTGGTCACCAGTGGTGCTATTCTACCTTGCTGTAGCAATCAAGAGCACCAACATGAAAACGAACAGAAGAAACTTTATTAAAATTTCCGGAGCTGGAATCGGAACGGCTGCCATAGGTAGTTCAGTTTTCAGCTGGGCAAATGGCGATCTTCTTAATAGTGCAATCCCTACACCAACATTTACTTCTAAAACTCCTACGTACTGCGAGGTGTGTTTTTGGAAATGTGCAGGATGGGTGACCAAGGATGAAAATGGAGAGATTTGGAAAGTAGAAGGTCATAAAGATGATCCCCACTGCAATGGCAGATTGTGTCCTAGAGGAACAGCAGGGGTAGGAATGTATCACGATGAAGACCGGTTGAAAACGCCACTTATTCGTGTAGAACAAAACGGTAAACAAGTCTTTAAAAAAGCCTCCTGGTCAGAAGCGTTCAAAGTGATAGGTGATAAGATGAAAACCATCGCCAAAGAGTACGGACCTGATAGTATGGCATTGTTTACTCATGGTTCTGGTGGTAAGTTCTTAGGTCATACCCTTAAGGCATATGGATCTTACAATATCACAGCGCCTAGTTTTGCACAATGCCGAGGACCAAGAGAAGTAGCCTTCATCTCCACATTTGGAGAAGGAGTTTATTCACCAGAGCGTACTGATATCAGAGATACCAGATGTTTGGTCTTGATTGGTAGTCATATTGGTGAAAACATGCACAATGGTCAGGTTCAGGAAATGTCTGAGGCAATTGATAAAGGTGCTACTATCATTACCGTTGATCCGCGCTTTTCTACTGCGGCAAGTAAATCCAAATTCTGGTTACCAATAAAGCCTTCCACGGACATCGCATTGCTGCTGGCGTGGATTCATGTCATTATCAATGAGGAGTGGTATGATAGGGAGTATGTGGAGAAAAACACTTTTGGATTTGATCAATTGAAGTATCACGTTCAAACATTTACCCCTGAGTGGGCCTATGGCATCACATCCATAGAACCTAAGGTGATCAGAGAAACAGCCAAAGAGATGGCCACTGCGTCCCCAGCTGTCATTGTACATCCTGGAAGACATGTGACCTGGTATGGCGATGATACACAGCGTCTACGAGCAGTAGCTATTTTGAATGCACTTCTAGGGTCATGGGGTCGAAGAGGTGGGTTTTACAATCCTGATAAGGTGAGCATCCCCGATTTTCCACATCCACCATATCCTAAACCAAAGCATACCTGGAAGGATGCCGCGGATGGTAAATTCGATTTGGCCACAGAGGTTGTTTCGAATGCCTTGGTTGATGCGACTATTCCAAATGAGAATAGAGAATGGAACATCAAAGGATGGATTGTTAACGGGACAAATTTGATTCATACTCTGCCAGATCAGGAGCGCACTTTAAAAGCGATTGAGGCATTGGATCTGCTGGTCGTAATTGATACCATGCCAATGGAGATCACCGGTTATGCAGATGTAGTGCTGCCTGAATGTACCTACCTTGAGCGGTATGATAGTATTCGCAATTCTCCACATAGAGAACCGGTCATTTCTTTGAGAATGCCTGCAGTGAAGCCAAAATATGATTCTAAACCTGACTGGTGGATTGCTCAGCAACTTGGGTTTGAACTTGGCTTAGAAGAATATTTCCAGTTTAAGGATATCGAGGAAGTGCTTGATTGGCAACTTAAAAAAGTGGGTAGTTCTTTGGCTGAAATGCAAAAGCTTGGAGTGAAAAAGTTGAAACGAGAGTATGATGATTTGTACTTCCTGGAAGGTCAGGAGAACCTATTCAATACCAACACCGGAAAGATAGAACTCTATGCGACGGATTTGGCGAATGCTGGCTTTCCTCCAATGCCTGTGTATACAGAACATGCTCAACCTCAACCAGGGTATTACCGATTGAATTATGGTCGCGCTCCTGCGCATACATTCAGCAGAACCTCTAACAATCCTAATCTAGTGGACATCATGCCTGAAAATGAGCTTTGGGTGAATCCTAAGGTAGCAAAACAATGGGCACTCAAAAATGGGCAGTATGTCTGGTTGAAAAATCAAGATGAAAAGGTGTCTACTTTCTCCATTAAGGTTAGAATCACTGAGCGAATCCGTTGGGACTCTGTCTACATGGCTCATGGATTTGGGCATACACAAAAGAAACTAAGTCGTGCTTTTGGAAAGGGTGCGAGCGATACAGAACTCATTAGCAATGTGATGTACGATCCAGCAATGGGTGGTACAGGCATGCGAGGAAATTTTGTAACCATATTGACTGAAAAACCTGAAACTGTAGAAGCATCATGAGATACGCAATGGCTATTGACACCAAGAAGTGTGTAGGGTGTAGCGACTGTGTAGTTGCTTGCCAAATAGAGAACAAGGTACCTGTTGGCTTCTGTCGTGATTGGATCGTGGAAACGACCACTGGTACTTACCCAAATCTAGAGACCGAATATCGATCTGAGAGATGTCATCATTGCGCCAATGCACCATGTGTGCGTTGCTGCCCAACGGGAGCAAGTCATATAGAAGAGGGTGGTGTGGTATTAGTTACTCCAGATCTGTGCATTGGTTGTGGAGCATGTATTGCTTCTTGTCCTTATGATGCACGTTACCCGCACCCTGACGGATATGTAGATAAAT
>CAXEKM010000683.1:0-3445 GCA_963996645.1 uncultured Marinoscillum sp. | reverse complement strand
TGAAGTTGATAGGGTCCAAAATTTATCATTTGCTACTGAAAGCAATCCATATCCAGCAACCCCAGACGGATCAGCCGAATACGGAGTAATACTTACTGTTAAATCTGAACCTGAAATAGAAGTTAAATTAACAGGTAAATAGGCTGTCTCCGTACCGATTGGGAACTGTTGATCGGATTCTCCATATATGGTGAGTGATCCGATAAGATATCCAGATGAAGAAGGGTTAGTCACAGTAACTGCATCTCCCAAAGCAAGCATATCATTAGTTAACAACTTTGAGTTATTAAATACAACCTCTTCAGAAACCAATAATGAACTTCCAAGTGTATGATTTCCAGATCCTGATAATGTAAGTACTGAAATGGTATCATTGATATCCAAAGACTGAGATGCTGCTAACAATTCTATTTCACCTGAGCCATTATATGTCGCCGTGCTCATGAAAGAACCAATCAGCTCAAGCTTACCTTCATTCGTGATACTTCCACTGTTATTGAAATCAGGAAGACCAGAGACGGTGGTTTCTGAGGTGACCGTAATTTGCGCTCCATTGTTCACCATTTGAGCATGTAGTCCAAATGGCAAGACGAATAACCATATGATCAGAAATCGCAAGGCTTTCATGATCAATATGTGTAAGTAATTCTGATATAGTTGAGAGAGGCATATGGAGAAGAAACTCCACCCTGTCCCTGAAATATAATATAATAGAGCCTTGCTGAATTGTCTACCAATGCATCCGGGTTGAATGCAAAAGGAACGAAAGTACCCGCTTTAGCTGAAATCTTATCCGCACCTAAAGATGTTGCTGTTAATTTATTATCTCCATAAGCAACCGCATAAAGTGTTATTGTAGCATCAACTGTGGTGTTGGTAGCATCATTGGCTCCGAAGCCCTCAACAGCTTTAATTGTGGCTCCATCTGGTAATTCCACCATAGCCTTCAATTGCCCAACAGCACTTGCTTCTCCAGCCATGATATAAACTTCATTTTCCGTATACCGTGCATCGTTGCCATTAACGGAATAAAGTGGAAGGAAATCTGTCGCTGTTAAAAATAAATAATCCTGTTTGGCATCCTCAAGAGCAGATACTCTAGTTCCTAACGAAGAAATGCTTGATGTATGACTATTGATATCTGTTTGATGTTCTGCTAGTGCTGCCTGAGCATTTGTAGAAGTCATTCCATTTCCTGCAGTAACAGGAACTTCAGTAGCGGTCTGATCATCCGTATTGTCCAAATATGCCGCCAAACTAACTGTACTTGCATCTCCTGTGAGTGAAAGAATATTTCCAGTCAAAGATAGATCTTGTTCATCGGTATTATCCAGATAACCGCTAAGGTCCACTGTTGATACATTCCCAGATATACTAAGAGTATTGGTTGTCAGACTTATGCTTTGCGCATCTGTATTATCCAGATACCCACTCAAATCTACATTGGACCCAGATCCAGATATTGTTAGGATATCTGTAGCAAGCGATAACGTCTGGTTGTCAGTTCCAGTACCATCTGCTAAAGAGGATAAATCTACACTACCACCTCCTGTAAGAGCCAAATTGGTGCCATCAAAAGATAACGTTTGTGCATCTGTATTATCCAAATACCCACTCAAATCAACTGTGGATTCACTTCCTGATATTGCCAATATATCTCTATCAAAAGACAAATCCTGTATTTCATTAGTCGCATCCGCATCTGCATCATCAATTAAAGATGACAGGTCAGCACTATTTCCACCTGTGATAGAAAGTGTGCTGCCTGACAAACTGAGCGTTTGATTATCTCCTCCAGTAAGGTTGATATTATCAACATCACCCTGAAGTTCAGATAGGGCGTCCTGAACATTCGTTGAAGTAAGGTTTCCAGATGCTGTTACAGGAACTTCCGTTGCTGTTTGATCATCTGTATTATCTAAGTAAGGAGTTAAGTCAATAGTCGTTGCACTGCTATTATTGGTCACAGTTAAGCTATTTCCAGTTAGACTTAAATCCTGAATTTCATTGGTGGCATCTAGATCGCCTGAGTTGGCTATAACTCCATCAGTGATGCTAAGGCCTGTACCAGCGGTCAATTGCTGAGGACTAATTGTAGACCAGTCACTCCCAGACCAATAGAAAAATGCCACTTCATCGGTATCAAATACAAGAAGTCCGGCATCTGTTGCTGCAAGATTGTCTGTAAAAGTTGTGGCTGTACGTTGTACAGTGGTAAGCTGTGGAACTAAAAAACCCTGGTCCCCATCTGGTGAAACCAAATGAAGGACAGCATTGCTATTAGGCGTTTCTGTACCAATTCCAACGGAGTTTTGTGCTGTTGCGGCTAGACATAGGTATAGTATGCCAACAGCAAGGAAGAGTAGTGAACGGTGATTCATTTCGATAAGGTCTTCTTATTGGCAGACCAAATGTAATGAATCACCGACAAATAATATCACTTTTTCAATATTCTCTTTAAATATACCAGTAATTGGGTAGTAGACCTACCCTTAATGTTGTACCACTATCTTTTTGGTAATCATTCGGTTACGGCTTTTATCGTCTATTATGGTCAGGTAGTAGATACCACCTGGAACATTCTGCGCGTTCCAAATCAATTCCTTTCCTTCATATTGTGATACATAAAGTTTTTTACCTTCTGCATTCACTATGCTAACCGAATGTCCTGTTAAATCCGATTTTAAACTGATTGTTACAAAATCAGAAACTGGATTTGGGTAAACATTCACATCCCCCAAAGATGTTCTGGATGATAGGAGATTGATGCGTTCTACGACAATTCCATCTTCTGTAACGGTAGCTTGAAGCTCGATCTTATTATTCGTAGTTCCTTCTTCTCCAATTTCAAATTCCACATAGGAGTCCTTGTCCATTGGAATACCTGGATATTCAATGTTGAATCGATACAATCCTGCAGGAAGAAACTCTATCGTAAAACGTCCTTCATCATCAGATTCCACATAGGCGATCAACTCAAATTCTCCATCCTCTTGACTAGTTCTACCCTTCGGCACAAACCTTCTGACGGAACAGCCAGCTCTCTTCACCTTTCTACGGGCATCGATACGTCCATTCTCACCAAAATCTGATTCCACTGTTCCAGATAAAAGTCCAGATCCATCATCTGGAGTTAGTGGTGCCGGAATTCCTGCCATCTTCATGGTATCCTTAAAGTCCCCTCTAAACAAAATGGTATCAGCCTCTTCCCATAAATAGGTGCTACTGTAGTAAGTAGGAAGATAAACATCTGGATCAGCTCTAACCGCTATCAGATAGTCGCCAAGAATCAAGTTGTCAAAAACCAGTTTACCATTCGTGAATTTGAAACCATCTGGATTGATTTGTCCATTTTCCAACTTCGGTATACTATCAAATGGAATGCCTGGTCCACGATTTCTCAATGCGTATGCTGCACCTTCTGATAACAACTCATTATTCTTTC
>CAXEKM010000682.1:0-4404 GCA_963996645.1 uncultured Marinoscillum sp. | reverse complement strand
TTTGATTCAATAAAAGTGGGATTGCTTTCTCCTGAACCGGAGTCGGGTTCTCAAACCCTAATTTTTCAAGGTTGTCAACAATTACTTGCGACAGCCCTAGTTGACTGAATTTATTCAAAGATCATTTATTAATTGAACTGCAAAGTTAGGGATTAATCTGAGAAGTAAGGTTATTCAAATAATTAGTTTATAGAATTGAAGATCTTAGCCAGATGCCAGAAAGTGGGTATTGAAGTTGACGTTAGATGTAATTATCTTCCTGCCATAATCACCTAATCAAACCATGTCACATCAGATTGATTCCGGGAGAATCATGGAGCTGCTGGCCGTTATTGTGCTCACCTCCTATTTTCCGATACTCACTTTTTCCTTTTTTAAATATCGTTTGAGTAGAAAAAAGCAAGAATTGGAGAAGATTCTTCAACGAGTAAACTTGAGTTCGAATGAAGGATTAATCGATGAGCATGTAACTAAGGAATACACACAAAGGGATTATTATTTACCAATGGCTTTCGTCACCATGATCACTTCTTTTGGGATGGTTATGCTTTTGGCTCCATGGATCATCTATGGCTTACCAACTGATGCAAATGATGAAGCTTATAAAAGTGTCATCTTTTCAGGAAGTCATTTTTGGAACTCTAATGCATTTCCAATAGAAAAACGCAATGTAGCTGTGGTTGCATTTGCCATCATGGGTAGCTTCATTGGTGGATCCCAATACATCTACAGACGCTTTGCAACCATCGATTTGACACCAGGAAACTTCTTCTCTGTTGGTATGCGAATGATTTTATCATCATTAGTTACGCTTATTATCGCTTTCCTAACGAAAGATGCTGGGCTAAATCAAGGTAATCATATTCTGGCAATGGCATTTCTAATCGGGCTTTTTCCAGAACGAGGCTTGAGGATCTTAATCAGCAAGGTAAAGGGTTTTAAAAACGAAGAAGAATCCCAAAACAACCGTCCCCTTGAGGCAATTGAAGGAATTAGTGAATTGCACAAGCTAAGGTTAAGTGAAGTGGGTATTGATAATGTGCAGAATCTGGCCAATTTTGATTTCTTTCAATTGATCATCAAAACTCCGTTCTCCATCCGATTATTACTCGATTGGGTATCTCAAGCCAAATTAATGGTCGAGTTTCAAGATCATTACTGTGAATTGCAAAAAGCTGGAATACGTAGTGTGTTGGACTTTATTGATGCGGTAAAAGATGGAAACTCAAAACCATCTCGAGACCATGAGAAAGAAAGAATCAAACAGATTGCTGAAGTAACGGGTACCAGCTATATGGCTATGGAGGTCAACTATTTCAACTTCGTAGATGATCAATCGGTCAAACTCTTGTTGCATATGAGAGCGAATTTGGAAGTGCTTACAGTCAAAACTTGAGTTTTCGAGTAAGTAATGATTCACTATTCTCTTTGCGTTCCTCTAGGTCTTTTGATTTCATATTCTAATGCCAAAAAATGGCTTGTTTGATTGTGTTGATTAATTAACGGGTGTACTTCTATTCGACAGTTATAGCTCTGGCCATTCTTCCGATAATTAAGTATCTCCAGTTGAAACGGATCATTCTTAGATATACCTTCCCGAAATGAGTTTAAGGATTCAACAGTCGTATGCTCGCCTTGAAGCATACTGGGTGTATGTCCGACTACTTCAGCAGACTTGTAGCCAGTCATGCTGTAAAATCCTGAACTAACCCATTGAATCATTTGAGCAGAATCAGTAATCACCATAGCTTCGAAATATCTACCCTTAACAAAACTTAAGTCATTTATCCATAGGTGCTTGTGCTTTAAAGATTGAAGGAATTCCAAATCTTTATTAAGGTTCAATTGGAGTCCGACATTCGCCAGGCCCATTATGTGTACATCCCAACAGAGTAGAGGCATGACTTTGTCGGATTTTAAAGATCCTTTAATATCCATCATGTTAAAATTGTTTTCCTAGTTTCTCTAATTGACCTACGAACATTTCTTGCTGAAATTGATGCTTTACGTCTTCCATACATTTTGCACACAGACAGTCGGAAAATTGCTCTTGCATGAATTGGCGCTCCTCTTCGGTGAGCTTTACCTGCCAACACTGACATTGTGTGATTGAACCTGTTTTGCACTCAAATGGAGTCTGGCATTTCGGACAATATTTTAATTCATGTTTCATGGTCATTTTGGTTAAGTGAGTGGGTAGACTCATCGGTCCACCCACTTTAACTATTATAAAAGCACGCTGATCTGTTCTCTTAGATCATGTGCTGCTCCAACCATTTCAATAAGCGCTTTTTTGGTTTCATCCCAGCCTCGAGTCTTGAGTCCACAATCAGGGTTCACCCAAAGCTGATCTTCTGGTATTACCTTTATGGCTTTGGTCAGTAAATCAACCATTTCCTCTCTGCTTGGCACTCTTGGCGAATGAATGTCATACACACCTGGCCCTATGTCATTTGGATAATTGAATTCTGCGAATGCATCCAATAACTCCATCTGTGATCTGGAACATTCAATAGTGATCACATCAGCATCCATATGTGCGATAGAGTCAATGATATCATTAAACTCCGAATAACACATGTGCGTATGAATTTGGGTTGCATTATCTACTCCACTTGTTGCCAGTTTAAAAGCATCTATGGCCCAATCCAGATAATCTGCCCATTCAGCACGTCTCAAAGGCAACCCCTCGCGAATAGCTGGCTCATCTACCTGAATGATCTTGATGCCGCCTGCTTCCAAATCAGCAACTTCATCTCTGATGGCTAATGCTATCTGATTGCAAGTGGCAGATCTTGGTTGATCGTTCCGTACAAAGGACCACTGCAGAATAGTCACAGGCCCAGTAAGCATTCCTTTCACATGCTTTTCAGTCAAAGACTGAGCATATTTCGTCCATTCCAAAGTCATCGGGTTTGGTCTACTTACATCTCCATAGATAATCGGTGGTTTCACACACCTGGAACCGTAGCTTTGCACCCAACCAAACTGGGTGAAAGCAAATCCATCCAGTTGCTCGCCGAAATACTCCACCATGTCGTTTCGTTCAAACTCACCATGTACTAGGACGTCTAGACCGATATCCTCTTGCCACCTGATGGCTAGAGCAGTGTGTCGCTCTAAAAAGTCATGATAATCTGAGTTGGATAATTCGCCTTTTTTATTTTGAAGACGGGCCTTTCTCACTTCGCTGGTTTGAGGGAAGGATCCAATGGTGGTGGTTGGGAACTGAGGCAAGTTCAGTACTTCCTTTTGTAACACTTTCCTTTGATCAAAGGAAGCTCCTCTTCTTTTGTCTTGCTCATTCACAGCGGCCATTCTTGTCTTTACTGAAGCATTGTGAATTAATGAAGAGGCCTTTTTACGGGCATGTGTCGCTCTATTATCCTGAAGTTTAGCTTTTAATAAACTATCATCTGGATTCTCAGACAAATCAGCCAACACAACAATTTCATCTAATTTTTGTCTGGCAAATGCGAGCCAATCTTTGATCTCTTTAGAAAGCCTGGACTCATCTTGCTCTAGCTGTAAATCACACGGAGAGTGTAACAATGAACATGAACCTGCTACCATGACTCTGTCTGAACCTAATTGATTCTTAGCTCTTGAGATGAACTCCAAGGATTTGTCAAAGTCATTTTTCCAGATATTTCTGCCATCAACTACTCCTAGTGACAACCTCAATTCTGAACTCAAATTGAGAGCCCCAAGGATATCTTGAAGCTGAGAAGGACATCTTACCAGATCCAGATGCAATGCTTGAACTGGTAAGCTCAAAATGGTTTCCAAATTATTGCCGTAGCAATCAAAGTAATTGGCTAATAGGATATTAAGCTCTGGAGCCTCAAGTGCTATTTGTCCATAAAAGTCTTCAATTGCTTTCAATTCTGCACTTGACAAATCAGTGGCTAAGATTGGCTCATCAATTTGTACCCATTTGGCTCCTGCATCAGCCAGTTGCTTTAATATGGACCAATAAACCGGTAGCAACCTTTTCAACAAGTCTATTCGGTTAAATCCAGCTTCTTTTTCCTTACCTAAGAGCAAGAAAGTAACCGGCCCAAGGATAACTGGTTTGGTTTCTATTCCATGTGATTTTGCTTCTTTGTATTCATCAATGATTTTGGTTGAATACAGCTCAAAGGTTTGATCTTTAACAAACTCAGGAACGATGTAATGATAATTGGTGTCGAACCACTTGGTCATCTCCATCGCGGTGATATCCAGACCCTCCTTTTGATAGCCTCTTGCCATCGCAAAGTAAAGATCTAGCTCACATTTTGATTTGAGAGGTTCATAGCGATCAGGGGTTGCACCCACAGTTAGCGCCATGTCAAGTACCTGATCGTAAAACGAAAAATCATTGGAGGGAATCAGGTCAATCCCTGCTTCTTCTTGTGTCTT
>CAXEKM010000681.1:0-3356 GCA_963996645.1 uncultured Marinoscillum sp. | reverse complement strand
ATCGACACCTCTACCAATTGGGTAAAAACCGATGGTTTCACCGATGCCATAAAACCCGTCCGATGAACGGGCTGCTATCGCATTGAATGCTCCAAACTGAAAGGAACCAAAACCCTTGTTCGAATACTTATAAGTTAGTCCTTGTTCAAGTGTCGGAATCATCCTTCCATCCTCAGGATTTAGAAAAGGTGACACAAACTTCATTCTACCCAGTGTTAGCTTATGACCGCCTTTGGAATAATTGAGATATAGCTCACCAGGAAACAGAATAAATCGATCGGACAAATTATTACCATCGTACATTCCTGTTTCATACCTGCTGTACTTGCCAGTGATCGGATCCGGGACACTCAAATCCTGCAACCCCAGATTGATACTGGTGTAGAGTGCTCCTCCTACTTTCCAGGGTTTCTCTTTGAAGTCATATTCATACTTCAGTTTACCTCCTGTTGCCAGTGTTTGGAAGTCCTTCAACTCCTCTTTGTTCCATGATGCCATGTAATAGTTTCGCCACTGTCCAGAAATCTTCCCCCAGTATTTATCCTGAGCTTTCAGGTTAGCAGTTAGCAATAATGACAAGCCGATGATTCCTATGTATCTCATTTGCTTTTCTTAATATCGTAAGTCTCCTTGTAATACTTAGCAATTGGCTGGAATGGGCCGTATTTATGTTGTTCCAGAGAAAAATCATCATCATAAGGACCATAAGGCGTAGACATAGGCTTCAACTTCCTATCAGGAAAATCTGCATCGGTGTTGGACTTTTGAGGTCTCTCAAAACTATTAATATACGCTGCAACATGATACGCTTCTTCATCGGTAAGTTTAGGATTATTGATGGTTGCAACTCCCCAGGGCATATTCCCTTTTACAAACTGAGCAGCTGTTAGCACACGATGCATTCCAGCGCCATGGTTATAGGTATCTTTTCCCCAAAGCGGTGGATACTGATAACCTGATGAATCTGCTTTCCATACTCCAGCACCGTTTTCACCATGGCAAACTTTACATTCTTGTTCATAGATCACGGCACCTTTTATCGGACTTGCGGCTTCAGTTGGTATCTCCAGTTTTGCAAACCCTTTGAAATAATCCAAAGTGTCTTCAGGAATTCCCTCACCTAACCAATTCATGTAAGCTACGATAGCCCGCATTTCTTTGGACTCAATCGGTAATGCTGTACCATCCATACTTCGTTCCATGCATCCATTCACTCGATCTTCGATCGTTCCGATTTTATTCTCACGACCTCTAAACTGAGGAAATCGTTGCACCACACCTATCCAGGACGCTGAGCCTCTTTTAGTACCAGCATCAAGGTGACAACTCTGACAATTCAAATTATTGCCCGCATATTGCTTACCATCTGGCGCCAACGGTCCCATCCACCGAGAGGATTCCGTCACCAGAGCGTATCCGTATTTGATTTCATCACCAGCTCTCCCCTCCGGCACCTCTGATTTGATGTCGGGGACATGCCAGACAAACTTCTTCGTCTGAAATAGATCTGGATTAATGATGTAAATTATCAATGATCCAAAAATCACCAAAACAGAGATTACCAACAAAAGGGAAGCCTGCACTAATGTGCTGATTGCTTTTTGGGTATTCATTTTCTTAATGCGGAAGCTTGTTTCGCAGACGACCATAGGTATATGTTCCTAATACTGCAGCTCCTATAACAACTAAAATAACACCTACTCCGTTGCCTAACAAAATGAACATTGGACCCGGACACGCTCCTGTCATCGCCCAACCCAATCCAAAAACAATTCCACCGATCAAATATCGCGGAATGCTAAACTGCTTGGGGTGAATGTGTATGGGTTGTCCATCAAAAGATTTGATTTTAAACCGCTTAATGATCTGGATGGCGATGATTCCAATCACTACCGCAGATCCAATGATTCCATACATATGAAATGATTCAAACTTGAACATTTCATAAATTCTATACCAGGATACCACCTCAGCTTTTGCCAATGTGATTCCAAAGACAATTCCTATTACTATATATCTTAAAAACTTCATTTTATCCTATGTTTTACAATGTATAAAGGAATGGGAGAACAAGATAGGTCACAAACAGACCTCCAATAAAGAACCCAATCACTGCAATAAGTGAAGGTAACTGCAAGTCACTCAATCCACTGATAGCATGACCAGATGTACATCCTCCTGCATATCTAGTCCCAAAACCAATTAAAAAACCTCCAACAACAAGGATAATGAAACCTCGAAGGGTGAATAGTGACTCCCATGAGAACACATCCATTGGCACCAGATGCGTTCCTGGTTGCTCGATTCCTAATGCTTTCAGGTCTTCAATGGTTTGAGCTGAAAGATTCACTTCAGTACTTGGTGTTAAATATAAATGGGCAATAATTCCACCAAGGACCAACCCCAACGCAAACACCAGGTTCCAGATTTGACCTTTCCAATTAAAGTCAAAAAACTCACAACTCTTACCTGCACCTACTATAGAACACATTGTTCTTAGGTTTGCAGATATTCCGAAGGAGTTACCGAATAGTATAAGGCTGATCATAACTACCGAAATGATGGGGCCTGCCACATACCATGGCCATGGTTGACTAATAAACTCTACGACTTCATTCATGTGATGATAATAATTTCAAGTGATTCAGCTTCAAAAGTAGATTGTATAAGAGCCGATTGAAGTAACATTTGTTACACAGTGTGTGAGTTAGATTAGCTCTATTCAGGCAAAATTTCTAGAGCACAACCAATCCCAAATTCATTCGAGATTCTGGCGATCGGTTATTAACTTTCCAAAAAAAAATGGATGTAGAAATCCTATCCCGCATACAGTTCGCGCTAACTGTCTCATTTCATTACATATACCCTCCTTTAAGTATTGGATTGGGTCTGATTATGGTCATCTTCGAAGCGAGTTATCTGAAAACTGGCAACATCGAATATGAACGATTAGCAAGGTTTTGGACAAAGATTTTCGCGCTTACTTTTGGTATTGGAGTAGCCACAGGTATCGTCATGGAATTTGAGTTTGGCACTAACTGGGCAACCTACTCCAGATATGTAGGAGACATTTTCGGAAGTGCGTTAGCGGCAGAGGGAATTTTTGCATTTGCCCTGGAAAGCGGATTTTTAGGAATTCTTTTATTTGGATGGAATCGAGTAAGTCCCCGTGTGCACTTCATAGCTACTTTGGGTGTCTGGTTTGGATCTATGTTCTCAGCAGTATGGATTGTAGTTGCTAACTCCTGGCAGCAAACTCCAGCAGGATATCATATAGTAGGAGAAGGAATGGAAGCTCGTGCTGAGGTAACTGATTTTTGGGTAATGGTCTTCAATCCTTCTAGTGTAGATCGGTT
>CAXEKM010000680.1:0-5291 GCA_963996645.1 uncultured Marinoscillum sp. | reverse complement strand
GAGTTAAAAGAAAAAATAAAGACTCAAAAGACCGCTATTGGTAAGGAATAGACACTTTTTGATGATAAAAATAATTAGCGGATGACCAGCTTAGAATTGTCTAACAAAATATTACATTCGCACAAAATTAGGAATCATCTAATATTCACATTAAATTGATGAGACATTCCTAACAATTTATCTATTTTATCATGAAAACCAAAATCTACTTAGTAGTACTTGCTCTTGCCATGATGGCATGTGGCGGTGAAAAAAAATCAGAAACTGAAACTCCTGAAGTTGACGAATTAGTGGAAATGGCAGTAGACTCTACAGAAGCCGAAATGGACACTATGATGGTTGAAGTTGACACAGTGACAGATAGTCTAGCAGCTGAAATTGACAGTGTAACGTCTGAAGCTCCTTGATAACAAGGTTTTGATCCATAAAAAAGGCTCCAATTGGAGCCTTTTTTATGCTCTAACTTATCTACAAATAGCACTCTCCTCTTTTCAGACCAACTTTCACCCTAATTTTCGACTGGCAACTTCACACAACCATCGGATAGCACTTATTTTGAGCCAATCTTTTATCGCTATTCGCAAGGGTATTTCCAAGAGCAATCAGGAAGCAAGATTATCCTTCATTAACATATATCAAATTAACCATCAACTACTTACACCAAACCCTACTCTTCACATTTTACCTCGGAGTTAGAGCAATATTAAGTTCTTAAAGTTGGTGTAAACAAACCTGCTAAATCCAGCTAGATTCTTAACCAAAGCAAAAGAGCTGATTAATCAACGAGACATAGTAATAGTGCTATTTAGTGGCCTGTAAAACTAGACTACTGTAACTATGACACTTAGAAAGAATTTAACACTCTTATGCTCTGCAATGGTATTTGCAGGAACCATTTTCAGCTGCGAAGGACCTGCTGGAGAAGATGGAATCGACGGGCAGAACGGTATCGACGGAGTAGATGGCGAAAATGGACAGGATGGGCAAGATGGTGCCGACTTGACACTTCCCCCATACACTCCATTGGAAACCTCAGCTACTCCTGCCAACGTACTTGCCGTAACATCTGATTTCTCTGACATTGAAGTGGAAGTCATCTTAAGTTCAGAAGATGTATTACCAAGCACTCCCGACTTTATTTATGGAAGTATGGCTGATGGCGCCGGTCTATTAAAAGATACCGACACCAGTTATGTTTTAATCAATAACATAGAGGCTGATTACTCTATCGCAAGAATCTATTTAGATCAGAACTTAAAGCCGTTTTATGGTGAGTACATATTAAATGCAAATGCTACTGCATTTACTGCTCAGTGTTCCGGATCACTGATTACCCCAGAAGAACATGGGTTTGGACCACTATACCTTTCTGGTGGAGAATGGGGAGGAGCATCAAAAGGCGTTTTCGTAACTAGCCCATACAAGAGAGCTGAAGATGCAAGTTTCGCAGAGATGTTACCTGCACTTGGCCAATGGTCTACAGAAAATGCTGTGGTTATAGGTAAAAATGCATTCCCAGGCAAAACAGTTGCTTTCATCGGTGATGACCATAGTGACAACACAGAACCATCTGGTCAACTAGGCATGTATGTAGGACCTAGAGGAGACCTTAACTCAGGTAAGCTATATGGACTAAAAGTAAGTACTGCAGGAGTAGCCTTTGAAATGGATATGGAAGAAGGTACGGAGTATGATGCGGAGTGGGTAGAACTAGAAGAAACACAAATAGACCTTCTTGATGCGGAGGCTAAAGCAAAAGGAGTGATAGGTTTTTCAAGATTGGAAGATATTGACTGGAGAAGAGGAAGTGCTGAGAACGAAAGAGAAATCTATTTCTGTGTAACAGGGAGAAATAGAGAAAGCCTTCAGGATAAGGGTTCGCAAACAGGAAGAGTCTATAAAGTCTCCCTTAATGAATCTTATCCTACTGGTACTGCTAAAATCACCTGCATCCTTGATGGTGACAAAGTAGGTGGTGTTGCTGAGGCATTCCATAGCCCTGATAATATTGTTGCGACTGAAAATTATCTATACATCCAGGAAGACCCAAATGGAGTAGTTAACAGCTATCCGAACAAAACAGCAGCGGATCACTTTGCAAGATTATATCAATACAACCTTGCAACTGGTGAGCTGAAAGTCGTTCTGGAATGTGATCAAACCACTGCAGAAACTCTAGGATATGGTACTGCGGGTAGCATGTGGGAAATCACAGGTATGATCGATGTGACTGATGTAGTAGGTGGAGAAGAAAGCACTTTCTTCATGATTACTCAAAATCATGGCTGGGAACCTGCTGAGGGACAGTTCACAGACCCAAAGGCCTTCCCAGATGCTGACAACTCCGACTCTAGTGAAGGAAGTATTCTTTTTGCAATCAAAGGTTTAGCAAGATAACTCTTATCATTATGAAAGATACATTGATTAGGTGTATCAAAAAGGGGGCCTATTTCACAATAGGCCTCTTTTTTGTTATCTCATGTAACACCAGGAAGTCTACTACTCCATCTCTCAAGCAATACTATACATCCAACCTAGATAGCCTGGTTTATCAGCTGCAATTATTGGAAAAGTCCAACGACTTGACCTCATTGCAAACGGAATACCTAAAGTCGAGGAAATATTTCAAACGACTGGAACCAATAATGCAGTTCATTGATGTTGAAAATTATGAAACACTCAATCAACCGAATCTTCTCCAGGTAGAGGAAGAAGATCAAACGAACATCAGGATTCAGGAACCTCAGGGATTTCAAGTGATCGAGGAGGCAATATTCACCCCTGAAGTAGACTTAAAACTATTAAGATCAAAAGTCCATTTCATCATTTCACGACTTCAATTAATGCAAAAGAATAGCACGATAGACAGGATGAAGCCGCATCATATTCTTTTGGCATTGCAAACGAGTATTATTAGTGTAGCGACTACTGGAATAACCGGTTTCGACTCTCCCGCCGCTCTCAATTCTTTAACAGATGCCAAAGATGTTTATCAAAGTCTATTAACGATGCTAAGCGTCAAAGAATCTGCTTTTATGGATAGTTCACTCCTTGACGAATGGAAAAATGAAATTGACGCTACATTAACTGATTTAGATACCGATTTCGAATCTTTTGACCGATTCCATTTCATCATCAATCATACTAACAAACAATTTGACTTATGGCATAGAACACTCAAGGACTGGGGAGTATCCATCCCTGTAGAACTTGCATTAAAAAATAACGCCACTACTCTTTTCTCCAGCAACAGCTTCAATATCAATCATTTTACTGGACAAGATGCATTAGAAAGTTCTGAAGAGTTGATTCAACTTGGGAAGGAACTTTTCTATGATAAGAACTTATCTGGAACGGACCAAATGTCTTGTGGATCTTGTCACCTACCAGAATTGGCTTTCACAGATGGTCAAACAAAATCGATTGGATTAAACAAAAAGGCACTATTACGAAATGCCCCTACTTTGAAATATGCAGCCTACCAAAGTGATTTCTTTTATGACAAACGGGCCGGCAATCTGGAAGGACAAATGGTGAGTGTGGTCAATGATGAAAATGAATTTCATTCTGATTTATCTGAGCTCTCTACTTATGTAAACAGTAATTCCAATTACCTAAAACAGTTTCAATCAACCTTAGGGAAAGACACTGTTACTGATTACCAAATCAGACAAACCATCGCAGTTTATATCAGAAGTCTAGCACCCTTCTCCTCTAAGTTTGACAGAAACATCCGTGGAGAAGAAGAGACTTTCACGCAGGAAGAGCTTGAAGGAGCCAATTTGTTTATGGGAACTGCAGGGTGTGCCACGTGCCACTTCCTTCCATTTTTTAATGGAACAGTACCACCAAGATGGAAAGAAACAGAGCTTGAAAACCTTGGCATTCCGGCCACAGCTGCTAACAAAATTCTTGATACTGATCCAGGGAGATACAATGTATTTGCAACCGAGGAACGCAGATCATTCTTCAAAACTCCGACATTAAGAAACATCAGTCTTACAGGCCCTTATATGCATAACGGCGTTTATGACTCCCTGGAGCAAGTAATTGATTTTTACAATGTAGGTGGTGGTGAAGGAATGGGCATCCATGTTCCCTTACAAACACTACCTCCTGATTCACTTCAACTGAGCAATGAGGATATCAAAGCGTTGATTGCTTTTATGGAAACATTAACCGATGAGAATAAATATTAAACAAAAATGGGACTCTCAGGTCCCATTTTTCATTTCTTGGTTATACATGCAATCCACATTCCGTTTTTTCCTGGCCTTGCCATCTTCCCTCACGGCCCTTACCTTTCTTCGTGCAGTGCACACATCCTATAGAACCATAACCCTCATATTGCAAAGGATGAGTAGGCAGTTCATAAATGGTACGATATAGGTTTAAATCTTCCGGTCCCATATCAATGATTGGATGAAACTTCAATAAGCCTTTAGACTTTTCGAATATTTGCTTGTCAGCTCTATTCGCATTTTGAAAACGAAGCAATCCTGAGATCCACACGTCTTTACCTTTTTTCAGCTCGGCCATTGGCTCTACCTTATTGATGAAGCAACAGAAATCTGTATCATTATTCCAGACCTGATATTTGGCAGTAAAATCATGAGAACTCTTTCGTGGCTGCACATCCACAATGTTCAGATCAAACTGATCCATCAAGTGCTCTTTGTAAGCATGCGTCTCCTTGAATAAATATCCTGTATCGATCAGATGAATAGGATGTCTTGGCGCTACTTTATTGATCAAGTGCAGTAGCACGATAGAACTACCTCCCATCGAAGTAGTCACTAATATTTTATCTGGATCAAACTCATCAAACAACGCCTTGAGTCTGTCCAGATAAGTCAGATTTTCGTATTTATTATTTAAATCAATCAGGTTTTGATTCATTTTCATTGCCCTTTTCCACGAGTACTGAAGTGATTTCATTGAGTTTTTGAACCTTGTCATTGAAATCGCCCTTCAGTCTATCTCTGATTGTTTTTAATTGATCTAATAAGTCTTGTGTATTGTCTGGCAAAATCTCCTCAAGCATTTGTCTGAATCTTTTGGCAAAAGTTGGGGACTTGCCATTGGTACTAATACCAATTTTCAAATCTCCTTTTTTCACGGTAGATCCCAGATAAAAGTCGCAAAGGTCAGGGGTGTCAGCTACATTCGTTAGCAATCTCAACTTCTCAGCCTTTTTCTTCATGCGCACATGAAGCCCGTAATTATCAGTAGCGAGTATCAAAATATCAGCTGATTTGAGATCACGTCCCCTGACCTTGCGATTAATGAGT
>CAXEKM010000679.1:0-6699 GCA_963996645.1 uncultured Marinoscillum sp. | reverse complement strand
TATTAATATGCATGAATACGCCTGATCCTGATTGTGGTTCAGGAGGTCGTCGGTTCGAGACCGATCTTCCACCCCTAGAAGAAAAGCAGTTACAGAAATGTAGCTGCTTTTTTTGTTTCCTTTCACCTTACTTCTATTCGTCATTCCCTGAATTTTGGGATGATTACCCAATACATGAAATAGATTCTATAAAATTCTTAGGGAAGCAGTCTTATGGCCTCACCCACTCTATGTCTGTGAATTTATTAACAGTGATTGTCCCCGTTAGATATCGAGGCAGTTGGATAGACCGCCTGTTTATTTGGATTTCGCGAAAATATAGGTAGTCACTATATGAAAGAGTCCAAACACATTGGCTGTAGTTGTGTAGATTAGTACGATTACTACATCATCACTTAGATTAAAAGAATGGATCCCCATGCCTAGAGAGAATCCTTTTAAAAACAAGAATACTAAAAGGGTAAGGATCCAAATCAAAAGAAGCCAAATCAATTTCAATGCATAATCTTCTCTCAGCTTTCTTTTTAACTTTTCATCATCCAATCTCCATTTATCCAAAAGCTCGCTATATTCTTTATTTTTTCCCATTGTTTTTATTTGCAATGGTAAGAGCAGTGCAGGCGGGGTTCAAAGAAGGGTTTTAGGTGTGTTGGAAGGGTAAGAGATTTTATTTCCGTGTGCTCTGCTTGTGTATGAAGTTCATATCAATATCCATTTTCCATTTTGATTGCTTGAACTTATTTATGAACTCAGGGAGTGATTTTGGTAGCCGCTTACCCAATTCGGAATTAATAAAGACCTTTATTCCTACAATGAATTCATTTCTTTTAACATTTGAGGTCTCTAATTCTGCTATACCCTCTATTGAAAAATTACTCTGACAATACAGCTGGAAATAACTCACAAAGTTCAAAAATGTCTCCTCATCCATCATTGGCTCATTCTTGCGCCCTCTGTTTCTTAAAAAATCAAAGTGCTCTTTAATCTTTTCTAAAAGCCTATTCTCCCCTTGTCCTAAATCTTCCACTTCAGAAGATAAGGTCTCAGGCTCTTCTTCATTCAACATTTCCAGCTGTTCCTCCAACCAATTTTTGAAAAGGAAGTATTTACCATAAACTAAAGGTGAATATTGACCAAACACTTCGGATGAGTTAAAATACTCATGTCTGGATACTGAATTTGTATTTCGATAATAATGGTACCTAAGGCTTAAGTATTCATGTTGATATGGTAATGAGCTTGGATCTGTACCATAATATTCGAATGGATATTTGGGCTTTTGACTAAAAACTTCTTTAATATTCAAGCTTTCAGCCTCATTAATGAAGTTTTTTATGTCATTCAGGTAATCTTTGAAAGCTCTTTCAAACCCATCGCCACATTTTTAATGAAAGTCCTTGAGTTCTTTTTGAAAACACATTTTGGCTGATAATTCTATTAATCTCTCCAATGCATCATCAAAATCTTGAATCGGCTTAAAACAGGACATTTCTTTTCCAATAGATGATTCTAATTGTGGGTTATTTATTACATCATAAGAATCAACAATTTTAGATATTCTGTAGGAGTCATATTTTTTTCGATATTCAAATTCTAACTGCAAAATCTTAGTTAGAACTTTGCTTCTTTTTATTGATTGATAATGAAGAAGGCTATCATTAAGTCTGTCATCAAAATATTTCCCTTTTAGATCTGGGTTTCTATCCTTTTCTGGAAAGTGTGTCTTGAAAACTTCAACTATTTTCAAAATATCATTTTCTGGAAGGTCATTAGTTTCATACAAAACCCCTTTTAAATATTCATTAAATCCATGTTGAACGTTGTAGAAAATATTTTGCCAAATATTTGGATCAACATTAGGTGACCCATGCTCATTTTTAAGCTTTTGCCAGTCTATTTCTTTCAAGATGTTGATCATTTGGCCACTTTTGAAGGTAAATAGTCATCGGAGACAATAATGGAGAAATACTTGTGCTTTATGTTTGCGACAATAAAGTCCTACCAAACGTAATGGCTTGTATTATGAATATATTTTGTTAACTATCCATTCTCTAAATGAAGATTCATGCGTCTACGATAACCAATATCCGATTACGATACCAACCCAACCTGCTCCAAGTTCTCTTACGGCTTCATTGTTGGAAGTTATTACTAAAAATAACCCTGCTGTAATTGACAGAAGACTAATTACTATTTGCATTATAACTTTTGCCTTCTCTTTTAATGTAATCTCTTGAGTTTTTGAAAACTTTACTTTCTCATTGGACATTTTTTGACTCTTTAATCTTCACTATTCTTTTTTGAAGTTCATGTATTGTTTCTTCATCTTTAAGTCCGCTGATCAATATTTCTTGAAACATATCAATATCGTGATTAGATATTTGACTCTCAGAAACTTCTAATCGATTAATTATATTCTTAGCTTCTCTTAGGGTCTGGAAACTTAATTCATTATGATAGGAGTTAACAAGGATTACTAAATTCTTAACATCTTGATTCTTATATTCTGATGCGATAAAAGCTGATCTTAAAAAAGAAATTCTGCTTGCGATGTAGGCTATGATCAGAGAGGTTGCTGAGATAATCAAAGAAATAACAGCAACTAGTTGGTTTGTTGCTCCTTCTCTCAAGTAATTGGGAAATATAATTAAGAGAACATAAAGGTATATAGCTAAACCAATGAATAATAATGTATTTCTCTCTTTACTCTTTGTACTTATTATTGTGCTTTCTACTACCTTATGACTTCTTTTTTCGAATAGTCTTAAATGAAAATTGGGTCTATTCAAAAACCTAATTCTATCTGCCGAATTAGAGTTTCCTTTTAGAACCGCTATAACATACTTTAGACGTAGTAACATTATGAGTGAATATAAAAAATTTAATTTTATTCAAAAACACTGCTGTTCATTCAGTCAAAAAAGATTGGATTTTTAGAGAATCAAAAGCAGTTACAGAAATGTGACTGCTTTTTTTTGTTTCAAACCCAGCTACTTCGATTCGTCATTCCCTGAATTTTCGGACAATTACCCCAGACTTGACATAAATTCTATAAAATTATAAGCCAAGCACACAAAAAGCTTCATTGATTCTCTCAAACAATACCAGAACTTCATAGACCATCGAACATTCACTAGTTTCGCAAGTTTCAAAAGGATATGGATATAAAAAGCTGGATAAACGACCTCATGGAATTGCCCTTCCCGGCAGTCAATCTGTTACTCGGACTTGTCATTGGGCTGGCCGTCAATTGGTTCATACATATTAGCCTGGCCGTAACCGCCAAAAAGTCAAAATCCAACGACCTGTTTATCCTTAGAAAAAAGTGCAAATCCTCCTTTAATTTCCTCATTCCGGTCATTACAATATTCGTCAGCCTCACTTATGCAGAAGAATCCAGCTGGGCAGATGGGCTTATTGACATTTGTCGGATCCTGCTCATCGTAGCTAGCGTCAATTTCCTCATACGTGTAGTCTATGCCTTAGAAGCGATCTTTCTAGATCGATACAACATTGACAAGGAAGACAACCGGAAAGAGCGGAAAGTCATTACCCAACTCAATTTCATGAAGCGTGTGGTCATCGTGTCTCTGGTGATGCTTGGTCTTGCTGTGATTCTTTTAAGTTTTGAAGAGGGACGTAAGTATGGACAAACCTTATTGACTTCCGCTGGTGTAGCTAGTATCATTATTGGTTTAGCCGCCCAAAAGTCGATTGCTAATTTCTTTGCCGGAATACAAATCGCCTTTACACAACCAATCAAAATTGATGATGCGGTAGTGGTAGAAGGAGAATGGGGCTGGATAGAAGAAATAAATCTCACCTATGTAGTCGTTAGAATCTGGGATTGGCGAAGGTTGATTCTTCCAATCACTTACTTCATTGAAAAACCCTTTCAAAACTGGACCAGAAACAAAGGTGAGATTATTGGAACTGTCTTTTTACACCTGGATTACCGGACTCCTATTGAACCACTAAGAGCCAAACTCTCTGAAATATTAAAAGCCGAAACCAAGTGGGATGGCAACGTAGACAACCTACAAGTAGTAGACACTAAAGAATATACTGTAGTTGTGCGTGCATTGATGTCCGCCAAGAACTCTCCAACCGCCTGGGACCTTCGCTGCAGCGTACGTGAAAAGCTGATTAACTTTTTACAAGAAGAATATCCAGAAAGTCTTCCGGTTCAGCGTATTCAAATGGAGCCAGAACAGTCCAAATAATTCCGGTTTTTACTAGTTTTATCCCTTATGACCGATCAACCTCAACCATGCATCAATTGTGACCATACAGGGTCTGGGCATTTTTGCTCCAACTGTGGTCAAAAACTAGAAATTCAAGCCATCACCTGGAGCTATGTCGCTTCTGACTTTTTGGACAAATGGTTTGGCATAGACACCAAATATGGAAGAACGGTCATCGACCTTTTCAAACATCCTGGGGAGGTAATTCGAACATATCTTTCAGGCAACAAAGTCAGATATGTAGGACCATTGGGGTACTATATTGTAATGTCGGCGCTTCTGATATTGCTTTTTGAAGCGCTAAATATCTCTATAGATCAGTTTCTGATGAGTAACACAGAGAGTTTGGGGATGAATATGTCTGAGCAAACAACTCAACAGCAGGAGTTTCAGGTATTAGTCAATCAATGGATGGCAAAGAACTTTCGATTCATTGGAGGATTAATGGTTCCCTTCCTGGCTTTGGGAGGTAAAATATTCTATCGGAAAACAACCTACTTGCATCATGTGATAACAGCAGCATATTTTCAATCACATACGACCTGGTTTAGTTTAATCATGTTACTTATCTACAAGATATCAGGCTACAACGCTTCGGGTATTGTAATGATTGTGACTACCATTTATCTGATGGTAGCCTATATGTTGGTATTCAGTTCAGGTAAAAAATTCAAAGGACTGATGAAAGGATTGCTAATATGGATAGTTGGCTATTTCCTGATGATGGTAATTGCTATGGTAGTAGGCGTTACTTACCTAATATTGTTTCATGTATAAACATATTTTTCGAGGATTATTGAACCTTTAACTAACTTTTTCGTTACCTTTACGTAAACTCACTCATTCTGAAAAGGACATTCTACATACCACTGACCGTTTTGTGCTTATTTTTAATAAGTAACGGGGCTGTTGCTTCTACTAACAACGAAGCCAACAAGTCTAATAACAGTGCGAATGTCAATAACAACAACAATAATTCTACTACCAATAATAACAACAACAATAACGCTGAATCCAAGTCAGAGAATGTAGATCCTAAAATGGAAACTACGGTTGTTACCTCACAAGCAGTAGAAAACACGTCAGAAGTAGCTAATGATGGTACTATGTACATTGGCCAAAAACCAGATAGTACCAACATCAACTCTGTGAGTAAATTCAACTTCATCTTTTATTTCATTTACAAATTGAAATATGATGAAGACCCGAACGGTGTCGGGCACATGAATTACGAATTTTAAGCTAAACTCTTATTGGTTGAAATCTGAAAGTTCCTGAAGGGTTATTTGACCTTCATAGAAAGCTTTTCCGAAGATTACTCCGTACACACCAATGTCCTGAAGTTTTTTGATGTCGTCCATGTTTCTGACACCACCACTAGCAAATAAGCTCAATTCTGGGAAACGCTTGATCAGGCTTTCGTAAAGTTTGAAAGAAGGACCTTCCAACACTCCATCTCTGGAGATGTCAGTAGTCTTCAAATACTTCAATCCTCTGTCGTAGAAGTATTCGATATGCTCTTCCAGAGGAATTTTGGTATCCTTTTGCCATCCACCTACTTTGATGATTCCATCCAGCGCATCAGCACTCATAGAAATCTTCTCACGACCATAAGACATGATCCAGTTGGCAAATAATTCTTTGTTGTAAACAGCAATCGTCGCTGCAGCAATACTTTCCGCTCCGTACTCCAGGGCTTTCAAGATGTCCCCATCAGTATGCAGACCACCTGCAAAGTTGACTTTCAGGTTAGTGTGCCCAGCGATCATCTCTAAAGTTGGATAATTAACCGGGGTTCCTTTTTTAGCTCCTTCCAGATCAATCAAGTGGATACGAGTGATGCCATTGTCGGCAAACTGCTCTGCAACATCAAGAGGACTCATATCATACACTTTTTCCTTTGTGTAATCACCCTGCATCAGGCGAATGGTCCTACCCTTAATCACAGAAATGGAAGGTACTAATAGCATAGAGAAGTTGTGTTTAGGTCAATATTGTTACTTGGCTTCTATTAAATATAGGGTATGAAGCCGAGCAAAGATATAAGAAGCAATTATTAATTTAAATGCACCAACTTAAATCCTTCTCCATGCACGGTAAGTAATTGTAAGGTCTCTTCTTCCTTGAGGTATTTGCGCAATTTGGCAATGTATACATCCATACTTCTCGCATTGAAATAAGAGTCGTCACGCCAGATTTTTTTAAGTGCAATGCTTCTGCTCACTGTCTGATTTAGGTTCTCAACAAACAATTTCAACAACTCATTTTCTTTGGTTGTTAACTTCACTTTGCCAGAGGGCAACTCCAACATATTGGAGGCATGCTGATAGGTTAATGCCCCAATTTTGATTTCTTCGGGAAGCACTTTGCTGGTTTCAGACTTCATCGTTCTTTTCAGAACCGCCTTAATACGCATCAGTAATACTTCCATGCTGAAAGGCTTAGTGATGTAGTC
>CAXEKM010000678.1:0-2885 GCA_963996645.1 uncultured Marinoscillum sp. | reverse complement strand
TGGTACTTATATCCAGTTTATCCGCTATTTCCTTGTGACTTAAGCCTTCAAATCGACTTAGTTTAAACACTTCCTGGCACTTCTCAGGCATTTCGTTGATGGCTTCATGAAGTCTGGTAATGAGTGCTTCATCTTCATTGGATAGATCATAGTCCATGATCTCCTCCCGATATTGCTGAAGTTGGTATTGCTTGTATTTATCTTCTACTTTTCGATCTCTCAGATAATTGTAACAGCGATTTCTCACGCTCGTGAGCATGTATGGGAATAGTCTTGTGTCATCTGCCAGCTGCTCTTTTTTCTCCCACAATTTGATAAACAGCTCTTGAACAATCTCCTCAGCACTACCTTCTTCTCCCACAATTCCAGTTGCCAGATTGAGCAATGGATTGTAAAGTGTATGAAACACGTGTTCATATGCTTGTTTGCTGCCAGACTTAAGGGCGATGATTATGTCGGGAGTGAGCTGATTCAAAAAAGTGAAGATCTTTAGATCAAACGGTTGCGGTGCAAAAATAGACTTGTTTCTGAAAGTTCTATTTTCAAGACGAATGTTTTACAGAGAAAGTTGGAAATTCAACGATCTGTATTCATTCAGTAGATGGTGTCTTGAATAAATTCGTCAGTAATTAAATTTCTTAGATCTCTATTTTTTCTCGTTCCTTGTTTACTTCATCCCAAAGCTCCATATCACGAGGATTTTTGATAGCTTTCTTATAAGCCTCCACATAATCAGGATAATCCCTGAAACGGTATTCTAGAAGTGTAAACTCTGGAAGAAGGTATATTATGAAAGCAACTAGACCGTAAGTGACTGTTCTTTTTAGGATGTTACCGTAAAATGAATCTCGAGTCATAAAAAGTTTAGTCGTTCCAGTAAGTGAAGCGATCAATAAGCCAGTTAAACCAATCATTAAATTTATTTCCGCTCCTGGCCAGAACAGTAGCTTGAAAATAATGCCAACCAGAGTGAAGCTAAGTGCTACACCAGTTAGGATACTTATCACTATGCTGCTTTTGCTAAAAGAGGTATATGAGCTCTTTTTAAATACTTTTTTGGTTGGTACCCCATTAAATAAAGCAACACTTAAATAGAAATAAATCATGGAAAGTAGTAGCATTGATAGCACTAGTATTAAAGTGCTTTTAGGTACCAAAAGCATAAAAAGGACAAATGCGATCACCGCAATCGTGCTTAGGAGTAGTTCTAGTTTTTTCATTATGGATCAGATGTTATCACGTTCTGATATGTAACCTAATGAAAAATTTCAATGGGAACTGTGTTAGTGAGTGATTCTATATAAATCAGGATTGGATTTGAAATATTCATCTGATCTCTCCGGGTCTGAAATTGTATGAATGGGTATTAAGGTTAAATTATTTACGAATCGATTATTCTTTTGCTATGATATAAGCAAACCCACTTGTACCTGTCGTATTTCCCGTTTCAGGGCCATTAGTCCAAACGAAAGTGCTTTGCACACCGATAGAAATAAACTGAGCATTCTTGCCGTAAAAGCGACCTTTATTGGACGTTATCCCATCGAAATTAGCCGAAAGATCACCTTCTGTTAGTGGCGTTTCCTGGATTCGTAGGCTAAGACCAAATTCATCTCCTCCTAATTCCGCGGTTCCACGAACCGAACCATTAATTTCGGCGGTTCCTTGTGGGTGATCATACTCTTGTAGGTCTGTTGTGAAATTGGAGATTGTTCCGGTATAGTTCCCTGTAGAAAAATCCAACGTTATGGTCATGTCAGCAACAAACAGTAGTTCCGTTTCAGAAGTGTTAGTGTTCGTATTAGTTCGTTTACCCATGTATACTCCGGAATAGGTGGTTGTTCCATTAGTAGGGAAGTTGGCCTCTCGGGTAAGACCTTCTGTGCTAGTAAGGCCTATGAGGACATCCTTGAGTTCATTGTAGTAAACCATTGCTTCCTCAAAAGTGCGATCATCGTTACTTGGCGGATCGTCAGGATTAGGTTCATCCTTTTTGCAGCTAAGAGAAACGAGACCTATTAGTAATAGTACAGCGAATGAATAAAAACGATGCATGATTTGAGCTGATTGATTGACTTGCAAATCTGAAGGATGCAGTTTTTTTGCCGTGTTACTATTCCGTCAAATGTTGGAAGAAATCCGACAACAGAATAGGAGGTGTGTGGATTTTTGCACACTGTCTCGTCAGGGTTTGCAAGTTTTAGAATGTATCCAATATTCAAAAGGATCGTTAGCTTTAGGGTTAACCGATTTGTATGGAGAAGCAACGGTCACATGATTATAATCTGTGAGGCTAATAAATGATTAATGAATGGAAAGAAGGGATCTTATTCAGGACGAGATAGAGCAGCTGGGACGCGTATTAGGTAAAATTGTTGCCACATTCCTAGGAATGAAATCTCAGGGGAATGTGCAGGCGGGAATAGAAACTGCAGAGCAACAGTTACAATCGCATCTGGATCTTGATGTTAATAAACTGTTGCAACTTGAAGGTCGTGATTTGATTGACTACTTGCAGGGATTACGATTTACTGCTGAATATCTGGAGGATTTGTCTACTTACCTGTTAGAGTCGGGACAAGATCAACTAGCGGACTGTGATCCTGAGGCTGTATTACGCGTACAAAAAGCCATGGAATTATTGGATATAGCAGATGAGCTGTCCAAAACAGCTTCACTGGAGCGCATGGGCAAAAAATCCAGGATAAAGGAGTTGCTCGATAAGTGTAATTAATCCTTTCTAAGATGGGCTATTTTTTGTGCCTAACTATACTCATCGGGGTTTGCAATCCCGATGTAAAGAGAAAGAGGATTTGTAATCCGTTTCTATTTATTGGCTACAGTATGCTGGATTAAAAATCCAGCCACTCAGCCATTCGGATTGC
>CAXEKM010000677.1:0-2945 GCA_963996645.1 uncultured Marinoscillum sp. | reverse complement strand
TGTAAACAATAAAGATTCAAGCTCTGGTATAGGACTTCAGAGTATTGAAAAATTATTGGAGCTCTATTATGAGGAGAAGGGAAACCTAACCACTTCTAGCATGGACGGAGATTTTGTTGCTACAGTTAAAATCGACTTAACATGATTAAATGTATCATTATAGAGGATGAGCCGTTAGCCAGAGATTTACTAACCAGGTATATCCAATCGACTGATGGATTAAAGTTACTTGGTACTGCTGAGGATGCTGAAGAAGCTCAGCAACAAATCAACTCGCACAAACCAGACCTGATCTTTTTGGATATCAAATTGCCAGACATCTCTGGAATCAACTTTTACAAATCCTTGATTCATAAACCCAAAGTTATTTTCACAACTGCTTATTCCGAATTCGCAGTAGAGGGCTTTGAGTTAGAAGCTGTAGATTATCTGCTAAAGCCTTTCGGTTATGAGCGCTTTCATGCAGCTGTAAACAAACTAAAAACCCAACTCGAATCGGACATTGATGATATCATTATTATCAAAGAAGACAAAAAGTCTTACAGAGTAAAACTATCGTCCATTTTGTTTATCGAGTCTCTGGGTGATTATGTAAAATATCACACCAACGAAAAATCCTATTTGGCTACAGATACCTTAAAGTCATTGGCAAGTAATCTTCCTTCCAACTTTCTCAGAATCCACAAATCTTACATTGTTTGTTTAGACCACATAGAATATTTAGAAGGAAATCGACTGAAAGTGAATAATCAGATGTTACCGGTAGGTTATGCTTACAGGGAAAGTGTATCACGCTTATTTAAGAAATAAATACAATCAACTAACTTTCCTCTCAAACGGAAAGTATTGAAATATCTATTTCTTATTCAGGGAGAAGGTCGTGGGCACATGACACAAGCGTTGGCTCTTGCCAAAATATTACGCTCTCAAAATCATGAGATCACCCGTGTAATTGTGGGTAAAAGTAAACGCAGAAATATCCCTCAGTTTTTCATTGACAAAATTGGATGTGAACTAGAACACCTCGATAGTCCAAACTTTGTTACAGACAAAAATCAAAAATCTGTCAAGCCTTTTCGTACGATCGTTTATTCATTGCTGAAAAGTCAGAAATATATCAAATCCATCAATCGAATTGACGAAATCGTGAAAGAAGATCAACCTGATGTGATCATCAACTTTTATGATTTTCTTGGCGGACTGTACAATTTTTCGAGACGCCCAAAAGCTAAATTCATGTGTATTGCTCATCAGTTTTTGATAGCTCATCCTGAATTTGAGTTTCCTCCAAAACGACAATTGGACAAGGTTTCACTTCAAATGGGTAATCGTATAGCGAGCCTTGGAGCTGATAAAATTCTTGCTCTATCCTTTCAGCATTTCGATTATGACCATCGCAAAAAATTAGTGGTAGTGCCACCTCTATTGCGTGAAGAAGTAAAATCGAAGACTCCTACTCCTGGCGATCATTACCTGGTATACATGGTCAACCCTGGTTACGCTACAGAAGTAGATCAATTTCATCAAAACAATCCTGAACAATCTTTGCATTGCTTCTGGGACAAAAGTGACAAACCAGAAACCTATCAGGTAGATGATTCGCTGACCTATCATCAGCTAAATGACGAGAAATTCATCGATAAAATGGCCAATTGTCAGGGCTATGTAACTACAGCTGGTTTTGAATCTGTCTGTGAAGCTATGTATCTTGGTAAACCTGTATTGATGGTGCCAGTAGCAGGTCATTATGAACAAGCTTGCAATGCCGTAGATGCAAAAAAAGCAGGAGCAGGCATATTTAGTGATCGCTTTGATATTGGATTGTTGAAAGAGTACATTCCAAAACACGTGAATATTCAATCTAAATTTCAAAACTGGGCAGATCAATCGGGAGACATTTTCCTAAAAGAATTGACCTGAGATGGCTATCATTAGCAAAAAAAAGATACCTGTAAAAATATGTGATCACCTCAGACACTATTTACAGAAATACGATCGTGAAACCGATTTACCAGTCGAATATACAAGTCTTTTAAGGTATGACAATTCCATTCCACTTTATGATCGCAATGGAAAAGATACACTCTGGGAAACGGTGTTCTTCCCTCAAGCTGAGATGCAAAACATCTATGGTTCACTGAAAAAAATCTATGCCTTGATGAAGGCGGCTGGAGATATGTCAGTGATGGATCACCTCTTCATCGATCGAGTTGATTTGTGTGTTTATGGAAACACTCAACCGTTCAGAGTTCGGGTAGTGAATCGGATCAATGACAATTTTGACTATTTCTACATCAAGAATGCAGATGCCTCGAGAATTTATGGCTTAGAATTAGAACATTTATTGTCGCCAAATAAATTGCAATATCTGGTATTCAAAGACACGTTAATTGAAGAACACATAGTCGGAATACCAGGAGATCAGTTTATCAAAAATCACCTAGATGATCCAAATCTCAATGAAATTCGTTTGGCTAAGGAGTTTGTAAAATTCAACGAACGTTGCTTTGTAAGACTTCTTGGTGATATGCATTCGAGCAACTTTGTAATTGATATTACTCCTGATTTTGAAGAAGTAGATTACAGAATACGAGCAATTGATTTTGACCAACAGTCGTATGAAGGTCGTAGAGCTATCTATTTACCGCAATACTTCAAACAAAACAATCCGATCATCCAGATTGGTCTTAAAAACATGACTCCTGAGTCGGTAAGACAATATCAGAGAGAGGAACGCTCACTCATGGCCAATAGAATAAAGATGGATCGTGTGCGTGTAGACGACCTTTTGCATACCATGAGTTTAGACAGAGTTTCCTCACCCGAAAACGTAAAACGCCTCGGGGAAGAGTTAGCTGACTTCTACGAAGAACGTGAATTTCTAGCTTGTGACTCGATGGGGGAAATTGTCTCTCTCAGTCTGGAGATGTTGATCAAAAAACCAG
>CAXEKM010000676.1:0-8734 GCA_963996645.1 uncultured Marinoscillum sp. | reverse complement strand
TGCTGCATGGTTTGGAGTGCCGCTATTGGTGTAAGTTTTCTTTACCAAACTAGCGACGAGTACTGGAGCATTCTTTGCCCAGGGTTGATTTCCCGGCATCAGGCTGTCCAATATCTTTTGATGTGCTTCTTCTCCTTTCTTTGCTACAAGAAACCTCCATGGTTGCTCATTCATAGCAGAAGGGGCCCATCTTGAGGCTTCAAATAATTTATTCAATTGTTCTTGTGATACTTCCTGATCTGAGAAGCTTCTTGGGCTCCAACGATCTTTGATCACATCTAATATATCGTGTTGTACGGGTGTTTCTTTCTTTGCTTGTAATAAAGTACTCATATCGCATTAACTAATTGTGTCTACACAAATATAATACGCAAGTACATTAAATGTAGTTACATATAAATTGAATATTATATGATTCCTCTTCTTATGGAGCGGGCAACAAGTTGAGTTCCATTGGAACAACCTGTCTTCTTTAACATGTTTCTTTGATGCGTTTTCACAGTATGGGGAGATATGCAAAGACTGTCTCCAATCATTTCAGCCGTTAATCCTTCAGACATAAGATTGAGGATATCTACTTCTCTTTCAGTAAAATCGATAACAGGAATCGTTTTTACAGCAGTAATAACTTTCAGTTTTTTGGTCTCCGGATTATCGGAGACCAACCTCAAGTGATAGTTTGGTAACGTGTTGCTTGCATTCATATGGTTGGGAGATTTAGTTTTTGAAAAACTTATGTTTTATCTGCTTGTCTTCTGTATCAATTAGCAATAAGAAAGTCCCTTTTTGAATTTTTAACTCTATTATTCCAGAATCAGGGATAGAACCAGATTGAGCTTCTCTACCTGACAAGTCTATAATCTGATATTTCAAAGATTGAAGTGACTTGTCTGATATTTGTAGATAATCCTGAGCTGGATTAGGGAATAAGTCGATAGAGCGTTTGCTTGAGAGTATCGTTGCATTAATTGTTACGCACTCACTCACCGCAGTGCACACACCTGAAGAGATTTCAACGAAATAGTCACCTGAGCTAAGCGGGCTAAATGATTGTGTGTTTGCGCCATCAATAGGTTCATTTGAATCGCAATCATACCATTGGTAAGAAGCGCCATCTTGATGGGATATTATCGTATTATTCTCAATAGAGACACCATTATCCAGGTTATTCACAACTAAGTCTAAGGTAACCAGGCTATCACAACCACTAGTGCTTTGATAGGTGGCAGTGTATGTTCCTTCTTCAGTCAAGTCGCTACCGTCAAATGAAAAGAAGTCTCCACTACAGATTGTTTCTGAGATCTCTTCGTTGAAAGATGGATTTACAATGAGATTAAGATTAACAGTACTATCGCAGCCTGTGGTAGAAGTAAATGTTTCAGAATATTCTCCAGTCATGGATAGTTGTTGTGATCCGAAAGAGTAGGTTTCTCCTTCACAAATTGTAGCAGCTGCTGTTTCATTATACACCTCGTTGATACTAAGTGTAAGTACTACTGTACTATCACATCCGGTAATGGATTCGAATACTTCCGTGTATTCACCAGCCTCTGATAGTGTTTGACTACCAAAAGTGTAGGTATCTCCTGAGCAAATACTTGTTGATGCAGTTTCATTGTGAATTGGATCTACCTGTAAGCTGAGTACTACCGTACTGTCGCATCCTGTGGTTGAGGCAAACACCTCTGTGTATTCTCCAGCTGCTGTTAAGGTTTGGCTACCAAATGAATAGCTATCACCTGAGCAAATGTTTGCAGAAGCAGTTTCGTTATATGTTGGGTTTACTTGTAGTGTCAGGACTACCGTGCTATCACATCCTGTGCTAGCTGTAAGAACCTCTGTGTACTCACCTGCACTAGTTAGTGATTGGTTGCCAAATGTATAAGTATCTCCATCACAAATGCCGACCATTGCAGTTTCATTGTACACTTCATTAACAGTCAAAGTAAGGACCACCGTACTATCACATCCACTCACGGACTCGAACGTCTCCGTGAATTCGCCCGATGCAGTTAATGTTTGTGTGCCGAATTCATACGAGTCTCCTACGCAGATAGCCGCAGTTGCAGTCTCATTGTAAACAGGGTTAACCGTTAGCGTCAGCACAACAGTACTGTCACATCCGTTTATTGAGGTGAAGACTTCAGTAAATTCTCCAGATGCAGTTAATGATTGCGTACCAAGGTCATAGGTGTCGCCCTCACAGATTTCTGCTGATGCCGTTTCATTATAAACTGGATGAATGGTTAAATCTATGGTAATGGTACTATCACAACCAGCATTGTTGGTAATGATATCTTCATAGATGCCAGAGGTGGTGAAGACAGCTCCACTAGGGGCGGTGTAGTCACCACATGATTCTGTCTGTACTGTGCTAAAAGAGTTTGCACATAATTGGAACAGGACAGTCTCGTATCCAGCATATGTAGCCGTGGATAAAATATCCAAATCCCCATCAGCATCAATATCACCAGTAATAATTCGTGTAGTGGTGCCAGTGAGATTTTCAACAGTTGACTGGGCATTCAAGTCAGTAGCATCAAATGTCAGATCTCCATTATTTAGTAAGGCATTAATGCCAAGATCCGCAGTTGTAGCAAAATCATTAAAAATGATATCATCAAATCCGTCGTTGTTTAGATCGGAACAAATAATTTCATCTTGGACACCAATATTGCTCACAAGTTCTGCATCAGTACTGAATGTACCTGAAGTATTTTCTAACCATCTCAATCCATTGTAGACAATATCTAGATCATTATCTCCATCAAGGTCACCAATCGTAAATTTGATATTCCCATTGGTAACCACATACTCAGTTTTGTTGGTGAACAAATCGGTTGTTTCATCGAAAGTCATCGTGTAATAAGATACTCCGCTTCCTGTCGCAGAAGGTGGAGCTGAAAAAATTACATCTATCATTTCGTCCCCATCAATATCACCCAGACGATAACTGTTTGCTGTTACATTTTGCTGATGCATGATCCCTTGATTAGTGCCGTCATTCTCAATCCAGGCGAAATAATCTAAAGTACCTATACTTTGTTGATCAGCAATGAACAAATCAAGATCACCATCATTGTCAATATCAATCAATTCCAATGCATTGGATTCAGAATTAACTAAACCGATATTGCCCACAGGGTTATTTGTTCCATTGGAAGAGAAAAGAATTAATGTGTCACTTGTGATGGCATCATTGTAAGCATCTGTGATCAAAATAACTCTCGCACTATGAGCATAGAATAAATCTAGACTGGAGTTATCATTCCATTGACCTAAAAGTACATCCTGGCCTGAGTTGGAGATATTGTCAAATATGACTTTCTGATCGGTAAATCCACCAGTACCGTCTCCGTAAAATAAGTAGGTTTTGCCAGCACTGTTGCGTGCTTCTGTTTGGATTACATCCATGTTTCCATCGCTATCAAAGTCCAGGACTTGAAGACGAGTTATAGCACTTGAGTAGTAATTCAAATATTCATCACTTGAGTAGGTGCCATCTGATTGTTGTCTGTGTAAAATGATATCGCCATCTCTTTTGGTGTAAGTGATTAGGTCTATATCACCATCATCATCAACATCGGAAGCGAGCACTTCTTTAGCAAGTTTGAGTGTTGCGCCACCAGATGTTAAGTTGGTTATGGTGGTGTCACTAAGAGTCATACTTCCAGAACCATCATTGATGAATATAGCTCCTGCACCAGCATTGGAACTAGCGAATCGTTTCAGAACAATTAAATCCTGATCTTGATCCGAATCATAATCAAAAGCTGCAAGATTTATTGGATTGTCATCTGCTGTGTAAAAAGTGATGGATTGACTACTACTAAAAGTATTGTCACCATTGTTCTCCAGCAAAAAGATGTCATCATCGTAATCTGTGATATAGGCAAAATCGATGAAATTGTCGCCATTAAAGTCGGCTAATAAGGTGTTGCTAAGTGTTCCTGTTGTTCCTGAGTTATTGATTTCTAACTCTGTGAATGAATTAGTTCCATCATTGATAAATAGCACTTGTTTTTGGTTGTATTCTACATAAATGTCATTGTCATCATCGTTATCCATATCCAGGACTTCTATTGCAGTCAAGGCACTCATTGGATCAAGAAGGAGAGTAGCTGCCTCAAATGTGAAATCTCCATTGTTCTCAACCATATAAATGGTTCGTGGTTGATTGCCCCCAGTCAAATCCGCTATTACAATATCTGGCAGTCCATCTCCCGTGAAATCACCAGATACCATTGACCAGTAGCCTTGAGTATATGGTAGTCCAACAGGATCTCCAAAATTGCCACCACCAAGGTTTTCCCAAACAATCAAGGAATTGTTATCGATAGGAAAGCCATTGAAACCAATACATAAATCTTTATCTCCATCGCCATCAAAATCGGCGAGAATAAAGTCTTTGTAATTTTCAGTAAAAGTGAGTTCGGTTGTTTCATTGAACTCCCCGTTGTTATTGATGAATATTTTTAAGCCTTCTGTTCTTAGATTTCCTCCTACAACCAGATCATCATCCCCATCAGCATCATAATCCCATAGTTCGGCATATTCATCTGGATAGGTTAGAAGGTCTGTGTTAGATACTCGAGTAGTTGTAACATCGAGTTTGCTTTGACCTTGAAGTAATAAAGTAATAGAAATGGTTAAAAAGAAGGTAAGGCTTCTGAGTAGCATATGGATTGGTATTGTTAATTAATCTGTCTTAAATGTTGTTCGAAATCTGATAGAGGACTTTCATCCAGTCGGCTTGAGTTTTTATGCCTAGCTTCATTCGGATGTTTTTTCTATACCCATCATAGGTCAGCTTGCTTATATGTAGGTTTTGAGCAATTTCATCTCGTTTATATCCCTTGGATATAAGCTTCAAAACCTCATTTTCTCTTGGTGAAAGTTGGTCGGTGATATGATTTATGGATTGGTCCATACCCCCTAATTAAGGGGCTTTAAATGGAGTATGAGAAGTTTTTGTCGTGAATGACAGGTTTGTCGACGTGAATGACAGTATTAGAAAAGGTGATAATACTTGAAATCCCGGATTGCTTCTGGTCTGGGTGATTACAAAGTGAAAGACAAATAGCCTTCGTGATCAACTGGGTTGTTAAAAAGACCATATACTGTGGAGCCAGAGCCAGTCATCGACGCGTAGGTTGCGCCCAGGTCATACAACTCATTTTTCAAAGTCTCTAGTTCTGGATGGTTTGGAAAGACTGAAACTTCAAAATCATTTTTGAGGTGCTCAACCCATTTAGATGGGCTGTCACTGAGAGTGTCTTCTATGGCTCTATCTACTTCCTTTGGAACTACATTGGCGTAGGCTTCTTTGGTGCCAATATGAATGCCTGGGTTTTTAATCAACAATACTTTCCCAGTTAGGTCAATAGGGCATGGAGAAAATATTTCACCAATACCTCTAACGATTTTCGGCAGATTCTCAATAAAAAACGGACAGTCAGCTCCTAATCTGGAAGCATAACCTTCAAGCTGCTGGTTAGAGATTCCTAATTCAAATAGGTCATTTAAAAGCTTTAATGTAAATGCACCATCTGCGGAGCCGCCACCAAGTCCAGCTCCCATTGGGATTACTTTGTGTAAATGAATATGAACGGCAGGGATATCAAAATCATGTTTCAGTAGATGATATGCTTTGAGACATAGATTGGAATCTTCTGAGCCGGGTATTGATAAACCAGAAGTGGTGAATTTTAGCTCACTCGCAGGTATTATTTCTAGTGCGTCTCTCCATGGGATAGGATAGAAGCAACTTTCAATATTGTGGTAGCCATCGGGTCTTTTGGAGGTAATATGAAGACCTATATTGATTTTGGCGTTAGGAAAAGCGAGCATTCAAAGTCAAAAAAAGGAGGAGAGCAGATACTTGCTCTCCTTAAGGTTAATTATTTACCCATTTGTTCAATGATCTCTTCTGAGATACCAGTGTTAGAATATCCACCATCGTGGAATAGGTTCTGCATGGTGATCATTTTACTCAAGTCAGAGAACAAGAATATACAGTAGTTTGCACAGTCACCTGCGAGCGCATTGCCGAGTGGAGACATTTTATCTGCAAAGTCAAAGAATGAATCAAATCCTCCGATACCAGCACCAGCAGTGGTTTTAGTAGGAGATTGACTGATCGTGTTAACTCTAATTTTTTTAGCTTTTCCCAATCGGTATCCGTAACCTCTTGCAATAGACTCCAATACTGCTTTAGCATCAGCCATGTCAGTGTAGAATGGATAAGTTCTTTGTGCAGCGATGTAAGACAATCCTACTACTGAACCCCACTCATTCATAGCATCTTGTTTTTCAGCAACAGCCATCATTTTATGGAATGAAAGAGCAGAAACATCAATCGACTTTTGGTACCAGTCATAGTTTAGCTCTCCGTATGATTTTCCTTTACGGATGTTTGGAGACATTCCGATTGAATGAAGAACGAAATCGATCTTTCCTCCTAATACTTCTTGTGACTTAGAAAAAAGATTTTCCAACTCTTCTACAGAAGTAGCATCAGCTGGTATGATCTCACTTCCGGTTTTTTCAGCAAGCTCATTGATTTTACCCATTCTCATAGCGATAGGGGCATTGGTCAATGTAAAAGTAGCTCCTTCTTCATGGGCTCTTTCAGCTACATGCCAGGCAATTGAATTCTCATCCAATGCACCAGAAATGATACCTCTTTTTCCTTTTAATAGATTATTAGCCATTTGTATCTAATTTTTTGTTCAAAAATAGAGATTCTCAATTGAATAGAAATCAGTTTTTGTGATTAGCTCACTTCATTTAATAGGAAATCTCTACATGAAATGGTTCTGATTTTACTAAAATGAAAGTCTCCAATATTTTCCGTTACTATAAAATCACAACCAATTGACTCAGCACTGTAGTACTGCATGCCATCTTCAATGTCATTGATTTGGGGATTCTGAATGCTTTTAAGTGTACACGACTCATCAATGGTGGTCAATCGAAGATGCTCGAGTAGGATGGCGATTTTCTTTTTTGATTGTGACTCGCCACACTTTTTGCTGGAAAAGTAAAAAGCGATTGCAATGCAAGTAGGAGAGGTATAAAGTTCAAAGCCAAATCGATCACTTAAACTCAATAACTTAGCAGCGTAGGGAAATAATGGATACTCTTTGTTAAGCACGGTCACCAAAATATTGGCGTCGAGAAATACTTTCATTTCTTACGTGACTCGTAATACTCGTCCTTTAGGGAAGGTTTTTTAGGTTTATACTCCGCAGCTCCTTCTGCCACCATATTGACCCAATCTGCAACGGGGAGATCTTCAATGCTGGAGTATTGATTTTCGGCTATGCGTCGATATAAAATCTCAGTAAGTCTGGACAAACTGATCCCCTGAGAGCTGGCATAGGCCTTTGCTTTCTTAATAACCTCTTCATCAAAACTCAGTGTAACTTTCGTGTCCATAAATCAAATTTACGTATAATTTTAAAAATCTATACGTACAAATATGATTTATTGTTTTAGCAACTCTCTTGCGCTTTGCATGGCGCTTTCTCCTGGTTTCTCCCCACCAATCATTTGGGCAATAGCCAATACGCGCTCTTCTGACTCTAATTTTTTGATCTTACTTACAGATTTATCAGCGGAGTGATCTTTGTAAACGAAGTAATGTGAATCACCTCCAGCAGCGAATTGAGGTAAGTGGCTGATTGAAATGACCTGGTGATTTTTGGCCATAGTTTTCATCATATTGACCATTTGCAAGGCTACCTCACCTGAGACTCCTGTATCAATTTCATCAAAGATGATAGTTGGCATAGCTTTCTTGTCAGCTAGAAGGTATTTGATCGCAAAGATGAGTCTGGAGAATTCTCCACCAGAAGCTACACTCTTCAATTCTCGTGGTTCCACACCTTTGTTGGCTGAAAATAACATCTCTACCAGGTCTAAACCGTTTTCTGATGGTTCGTCAGGACTAACTTTTATTTCAATGTTGCCATTTTCGATACCTAGTTGTTTAATTAAGTCAACAATCGCTTTTGCTAAAGGTATGGTGTGTTTGGTTCTGCTCTTGGTTAAAGAAGCACCATCTTTTAGCATTGACTGCTCACATTTATCAAGTTCCTTTTTTGCTTTAGCAATCTCTTCGTCAATATTTAAAACTGATTGCAGTTCAGATTCCAAAGTTTTCTTAATAGCAATTAGTTCATCCGGATCACTGACATGATGTTTTTGCTGAAGCTTGATGATCTGATCAACTCGGTCTTTGACAATTTGAAGCCTTTCCGGGTCTAGCTCTACTCGATCCTGTTCATTAGCAATGTCTCGAGAGATATCCTGTAGCTCAATACTGGCGCTATTTACTCGTTCGTAAAGCTCTTCTAATTTCTTTGAGAAACCTTTGATAGACGAAAGAAGAGGTAAGGACTCTTTCATTTGATTGATCAACGAGAACTCAGACTCATCCATTAGCTGAGTTAACTGACCAAGATTGAGTTTGATCTCTTCTGCATTTTCTAATACTTCTAACTCTTCTTCCAGGTCAAGAAGTTCTCCCTTGGATAGGTTCAGTGCCTCTAGTTCACTGAAAAGAAACTGCTTATAGTCCAGATCCTTGGTGTTGTCTTGAGCTTGTTTAGAAAGCTTGTTGTACTGTGATTGCGCCTTTAAATAGTCCTGATAAGTTTCCTGATAGGATTTTACCAGATCCAGATGCCCTCCATAATGATCTAGAATCTCAAGTTGGTACAAGTTGTCG
>CAXEKM010000675.1:0-4111 GCA_963996645.1 uncultured Marinoscillum sp. | reverse complement strand
TCTATTTTTTCAAAATCATTCGTGCCTACAAAATCATTAGTTTTTGATTCAGACTCACTTGATGAATTATCCTTATCAGCAATCATCCCTGTCTGATAAGTAGATCCTGAGCGACCAAATGAGTCATCCATTTCACTACCACGTTTGAAACGATTTACTCCATTACGGCCTTCCTCGTATTCCTGAAGTTCAATAGCACCTACTCTAAGTTGATTAGGTGAATCAATATCTGCTGCAGCACTGATCACGTAGGTGGTTGGCTGCTCTCCAAAATATTGAATGATCCCAAACGAAAAACTTAACAATATAGCAGCAGCTGCTACCCATTGATAAATAACTACTTTGGACTTATAGGTTTTAACAGCTTCATAAGCTAAACGACGATCTATATCACGCCACACGGCAGATGGTGCTTCCTCGCTCCATCCATCAAAGGCGCCTCGCCATTCCTGCTCAAAGTTATCCTCAGAATTCTCCCGCCCTGTCATAATCGATGTTGTTACTTTCTGATATCCATTCTTTCAACAAGCTCTTTGCCCTGGCATATTGAGATTTGCTTGTCCCTTCACTGATGTTCAACTGATCAGCTATCTCATGATGCTTAAAGCCTTCTATTGCATACAGGTTAAAAATCACCTGACAGCCAGTAGGCAACCTACGAATCATAGCCAATAGTTCCTGGTAAGTAAAATTAGAAAGGGTAAGCTCAGGGCCTGTATGATTTCTTAAGTCGCCTATATCTACCATTGGGTAGAGGTACAACTTACTACGCTGATGATTCAAAGCGGTATTGATAACAATACGTTTGATCCAATACGCCAGTGACGAGTCTTTTCTAAAGTCTTTAATGTTCTTAAACACTTTAATAAAGGCTTCCTGCAGAATATCTTCTGCTTCCTGCTGCATTTTCGAATACCGTAAGGCAATAGGATACATCTTAGAACTGTATCTCGCATACAATTCTTCCTGTGCTTTACGTTTTCCTTTAGAGCAGGCTTCGATTAGGTCTTCGTCACTGAAACTCATTCAGTATAGTTTAAATCAATAGACTCTGATATCTTGCAAATCGTTGGAATCGCAATAACAAATTTATGAAATGAGTATCAAACTACCTTTCCTTTAATTAATCAACTAAGGTTAAGAGTGGTTCTATACTTATTCCAAGTGACTATATAAACTCATACAATCACACATGAAATATCTTCCATCCATTATGATAAGCTTAGTACTAGCAAGTTGTGTGCCAGTTAGTACGACCACAGATACGAAATCTCAAAAAAAAATTGTACATGACGATTTCAACTATGAACCAACAATCGGAATGGTTCAATTGTACCCTTATGGAGAAAATCTATCAAACACTCTCCAGTATCCTACCCTTCCTATTTCCAATACTTCAGGATTACGACTAGAATTTGATTTATTTCAAAAAAATGCCGATTATGTCAATGTACGATACATTCATTGCAACTATGACTGGAGAAAATCAACTCTGAACGATATTCAGTTCTTAAATGAATACAATGAGTTTTCAATCAATAAATACAATTTTTCACAAAACGCTCGAGAGCAATATGTGAAGTATGGCGCAACACTTCCAACTCCGACTAAATCAGGTAATTATATTCTAGTAGCGTATAGAAACAGCGATAAATCTGATATACTATTCACTCGGAGATTTTTAGTATATGATGGTGGCGTATCAATAGAAGGCTCTGTACGAGCCAGCAACATGGTAGCCAAAAGAAACCAAAATCAACAAATTGAATTTCAAGTGCAGTACGACGGTCTTGAAAACATCAATCCTTACAATGACATCAAGGTAACCGTACTACAAAATCACAACTGGCACACAGAAATAACCGGGCTTCAGCCTACTAACATTAGAATGTCCGAAGGATTATTGATTTACGAGCATTTTAATGGAGAAAATAACTTTCCTGCCTGGAATGAGTTCCGCTACTTCGACCTACGGTCCACGGAATACCGGGGAATGAATGTAGCTAATGTACAATACAAGGAAAATAAGGTGGACGCCTATCTTAGCTTCGATAAATCCAGAAAAGGATTGGCTTACACCCAATTTCAGGATGATATGAACGGTGGCTATTACCTGGAAAATAGAGATCCTAACGACAGTCAACTCGAAAGCGAATACATCAAAGTTCATTTTGAACTCATTACTGAGCCAATTAATGGAGATGTCTACATTGCAGGAAGACACAATAATTGGGATCTTTCAGCTAATAATAGAATGTATTACGATGAAGCCGTGGGAAGCTACAAAGGTCAGCTCTTTCTGAAACAGGGGTATTATGATTACCTGTATTGGGTGAGTAGTGAGTCACTACCTGTCACCTATTTTGAAGGCAGCCATTTTCAAGCCATCAACAATTATGAGATCCTGGTGTATTACAGAAGTCCTTTTAATAATTATGATCAGCTAATCGGATACCGATTGATTTCAAGCAGAAACCAATTCTGACTTCTTCATGAAAGGCACCGTGCGCTCCACAGGATTAGAATTGGCAATATCCAGCATACCAAATCCTTTACAACACATAGAGCCTAGACCACATGTGTATACAAAAGCTTGTACCTCAGGAGCTGCAAAAAGTGTGAATGGAAACGTATATCCACGAACTTCCAACTTCTCTCCATTTTTGTACATTGGATAAATTCTGGCAAACTTCTTATTGGAGGATTTTAACTTATTCAAATACTCTTTATCTGGAACAAGTTGGAATTTCTGAATATTGGGAATCGAATCCACATCAATACCATAACTGGTCATTCTATTGATGGTGGCTTCAAACAAATAGTCAGAAAAAGTATCAGAAGTTGGGTCAATGAATTCTTTTGCAGTAGCAGGGTCTTCTTCCGGTGAGGTTACTACTAGCGGACTAATGCATAAAAATTTGGCTTCTCCATCTAATCCGATTGATACTTCCTCTTCGGCAAGTTCTGGAGTGATGTTGAGATCAGCAATTTGTATAAAATCCTGCTTTAGAATCAATCCAACCAGGTGACTAATAAATGGTTCACTAACAGAGGAAACAACAATAGTCACTTTCTTAGAATTATAACGCAAACCATTTCTACTAAGTCTGGTTTGACCTTTTAATCCAGAAAAACTGTAGAAAGGATAATTCCTGAATTCATCGGAATTATCCTCTTCCAAAATGTTTCTGAAAACCTCAGAAATCAGGTATTGATGATGAAAAGGAACCAGTCCTCCTCTATTATTGACATTGAACGTTATTCTTATTCTCACGGCACAAGTCTTTAAAAAAATATAACTACGACCGCAACACAGTGTTAAGATTTTTTGTTCAGCTATTTATCGAAAAACTTACACATTGAATCTGAAGTGCATAATATCACCGTCATGCACGATATATTCCTTTCCTTCAATAGATAGTTTCCCTGCTTCTTTACAAGCATTTTCTGAACCATATTGCTCATAATCAGCAAGTTTGATTACTTCCGCTTTAATGAATCCTCGTTCAAAATCCGTGTGAATAACACCTGCAGCTTGAGGAGCTTTCCATCCTCTTTTGATCGTCCAGGCTCTAACTTCTGTCACCCCAGCAGTGAAGTAAGTAATCAAATCCAGCAATGAATAAGCAGCCTTAATCAAACGGTTCAAACCTGACTCTTTCAAACCATATTCGTCTAGGAACATCGCCTTATCGTCCTCATCGTCAAATTCAGCTATTTGAGCTTCAAGTGCAGCCGATACTTTTACAACCTGTGCATTTTCTGGAGCAACAAACTCTTCAAATTTCTTACTGTGCTCGTTACCAGAGTTCACATTCTCCTCCTCTACGTTCGCTACATAGATGATCGGTTTATCTGTTAATAATTGCAGATCTCGAATTACTGAACGCTCTTCTTTGTCCATCTCCAACGCACGAGCATTCTGACCAGACTCCAGGTGCTTTTTAAATGCCGCTAAGATTTCCAATTCCTTTTTAGCCTTGGCGTCACCAGTCTTGGCTATTTTTTCTACTCGCTGGATTCTTTTATCAACAGACTCCAAATCTTTGAACTGAAGTTCTGTATCAATTACATCTTTATCTTCGATTGGGTTTACACGCCCTTCAACGTG
>CAXEKM010000674.1:0-3946 GCA_963996645.1 uncultured Marinoscillum sp. | reverse complement strand
CCCTCCCAAAAAATACGGATGCTTATCTAAGGAATACCCACTAGATCGCATCAAGCCTTCATATAAACAAATCCAAAATAGCAGGTCCCCAATACTTCTTAGTAAAGAAGTAAGTCGCTAATACAAGAAAGACAGTAGCAGAAAGCAATAAAACAACAGCCCCACCTTCTACATATCTATTCTGAATAAGCTTTTTTCTACTGATGAATAATTGTGCAATCAAGAGGTTTGGGATGTAAAAGAAGAAGTCCATGAAGTAATCAAATGGACCTGTAAAGTCACTGGCATGCCCGGCTCGATCCATAAACAGAAACCAAAAACCGTACTCCATTCGGTACAGCCAGGACCCAATAGCTAAAGCAAACAATCGAATAGCCCAGGCTCGATGCTTCTCAAAATCACCAGAACGCGCATATTTAATGGCGCAAACTGCTGCAAGGAATGTAAGAACACCATAACCTGTAAAAGCAACATTCATCCATAGACCCCCAATAGTTCCTTTCAAGAATATGAAGGCTAGACCTCCTAATGCAGTAATGATAGAAGCCACCACATACACTCTACCTATCCAGCGATGAAAAACTGGATATTTTGATCGAACACTTCCCAGTAATTGAATACAGCCTAGAATAAGAATGATCCCTCCTGCGGCGAAGTGAAGCCCTATTCCAGCTGTAGCTCCCCGTGTTTGTTCATCATATAAACCCGGCAAAATCTCGTTCCACTGAGTGGTATTTCCCTGGATAAGAGCGATGAAGTAAAACGCCAAAATATATAAACCAAAAAGCATGGCACTACTCCAGACCGTAGCAACTAACAGTTTTGTGGTAATGGAATAAATCACAGAGGGTTTGTTTTGAGAAGTAGTCGGCGATATATCCATAATCAAAAAGTTAACATTTAGCGGCTTACAATATTAGAAATCAATAGTGATCAAATGAGTGACTTATACTGTACCTCAGAAAAAACACCCTATCCAATCATGAATGAATATAAGCCGAAAATTAACTAGTCAGAAGAAGATTAACCCCAACTTTCCCGGCAATACATGACACTTTCCCGACAAAGCCTCTCAATCAAAATGCAGCAGGCCTTCTCCTCTTTAGTGTTATTGGTTCACTTTTTTGGACACGACATTCAGCGCAACACCCAATATCACAAGCCCCATACCTGCATAAGTCATCCAGTTGAACGTCTCATCAAACAAGAACCAACCGAACAAAATCGCATAAATCAAACCGATATAATTGAGAATAGAAACCTTGGAGAGCTCCTCTGCCTGGTAGGATTTAGTCATGAAGAACTGAGCTATCTGCGTGAACAGCCCTACAGCAAGCAATACCAGCCAATCCCAACCTTGAGGCTGGACCCAAACCATTGCTGACCAAACACCAGCAATTGGCATCAATACCAGAGGGAAATAAAATATGATGACCAATGGATGCTCAGAAGTTTTGAGCATGCGAATGAAATTGTAAGCTAGTCCCATAAACAAGGAGGCACCAATTCCCATTCCTAAATGCAACAACGAAATCCGATCATCAAATCCACGAACAACCAGTACCCCTGCAAAACTGACTCCAAAGAAAACCCACTGCCAAGGCCTCACTTTTTCTTTCACTAAAAAGATCCCAAGAATAGCTGTAAAGATTGGTGCGAGATACTGCAATGTAGACATAGTAGCAAGCGGAATCTGCTGCAACAAACTGAAGTAAGTTATCAAGGCAATCGCCCCAGCCACACCCCTCATAACAAGTATGGGTTTATTATTTCCCCAAACACTTACACGCTGCCGCTGCAGATAGTAAACACTTATGACCAGAGAAATCACCGAACGAAAAAGGATTACTTCGATCGCAGGAATGTGTGGGACCAATTTCACACTCACCTTCATCAAGGTGAACATAAAGGTCGCCAAGAGCATGTATTGTACTCCTTTAGACATTAAGCTACGATTACCCCGTCAGCGATCTCCAGCTTTCGGTCAGCCATTTCTGCCAATTCTTTATTATGCGTTACAATGACAAAGGTCTGTTTCAGATCATCTCGTAGCTTAAAAAACAAGTTATGAAGCTCTTCGGCATTTTTAGAGTCCAGGTTTCCACTTGGCTCATCCGCAAATACAATAGAAGGATCATTGATTAAGGCTCTGGCCACTGAAACACGTTGCTGCTCTCCCCCCGACAACTCAGAAGGCTTGTGATCTTTTCTGGCAATCATACCGAGCATTTGAAGCAATTCTAAAGCACGCTTTTTCACCTCGTTGGAATTCCTCCCTCCTATCAAACCTGGAATCATCACATTTTCCAACGCAGTAAATTCCGGAAGAAGGTTATGAAATTGAAAAATAAAACCAATATGATCGTTACGAAAGGCAGCCAACTTCTGCTGACTCAATTTGAAGATACTTGTATTGTTGAGCAAGATCTCTCCACTATCCGGATGATCAAGCGTTCCCAACACATGCAGCAAGGTACTTTTACCAGCACCAGAAGCTCCCACTATAGAAACCACTTCCGCTTCTTTTATCTCAAGATCTATTCCTTTTAATACGGGAAGTGTCCCGTAAGCCTTTAAAATACCCTGTGCTTTTAGCATGTCGCAAATATAGAATCAAAATCCAAGTGAATACTCAGAAGTAAAAGAAACCATTGTATCTACACATTGTTAAGAACTTCTAACACAGAAAGGTTGATTAAACAAGCCTTTTACAGTAGATTCGCACAAAAATTTTGACAGCATGAACATCCACGAATATCAAGCGAAAGAAGTACTAAAAAGCTATGGTGTAACTATCCAGGAGGGTATCGTAGCTGACACCCCTGAAAAAGCTGTAGAAGCAGCAAAAGAATTGAACAAAGCAACCGGCACTGATTGGTATGTGGTAAAAGCACAGATCCATGCTGGTGGTCGTGGAAAAGGTAAAGTTCAGGAGACTGGGTCTAATGGTGTAGTATTGGCTAAAAGCCTTGATGAAGTAGGACCAAAAGCAGAAGCCATCCTTGGCGGAACGTTGGTTACGCACCAAACAGGTCCAGAAGGTAAAAAAGTAAATAAGGTATTGATCGCTCAGGATGTATACTATCCAGGTGATTCAGAGCCAAAAGAATATTATCTATCTATCCTATTAGATAGAGCTAAAGGATGCAACGTAATCATGGCTTCTACCGAAGGTGGAATGGACATTGAAACAGTTGCTGAAGAAACTCCAGAGAAAATCGTAAAAGAGTGGATCGATCCAGCAGTAGGTCTTCAAGGTTTCCAGGCTAGAAAAGTGGCATTTGCTCTTGGTTTGGAAGGCGAAGCATTCAAAGGCATGGTGAAGTTCATCTTCTCTCTATACAAAGCATACGTTGCTACAGATAGCTCTCAGTTTGAGATCAACCCAGTGTTGAAAACATCTGACAACAAAATTCTTGCAGTAGATGCAAAAGTAAATCTGGATGACAATGCGCTTTACAGACATAAAGATCTAGCTGAGCTTAGAGACATCACCGAGGAAGATCCTTTGGAGGTAGAAGCTGGCGAAAGCGGATTGAACTACGTGAAACTAGACGGTAACGTAGGATGTATGGTAAACGGAGCTGGTTTGGCAATGGCTACTATGGACATCATCAAATTATCTGGTGGTGAGCCTGCAAACTTCCTTGATGTAGGAGGAGGGGCAAACGCACAAACAGTAGAAGCTGGATTCAGAATCATCTTGAAAGACCCTAATGTAAAAGCAATCTTGATCAACATCTTCGGTGGTATCGTAAGATGTGATAGAGTTGCTAACGGGGTTGTAGAAGCTTACAAAAACATTGGCGAAATCAATGTACCTATTATTGTAAGACTTCAAGGAACTAACGCTGAAGAAGGAGCTAAGATCATCGATGAGTCTGGCTTGAAAGTAGTTTCAGCAGTAGTATTGAAAGATGCAGCAGAAAGAGTAAAAGAAGTTTTG
>CAXEKM010000673.1:0-8291 GCA_963996645.1 uncultured Marinoscillum sp. | reverse complement strand
AGGTACTTCCATTTCTTTGCGTTGCCAATAATTTAGGAGTGTGGTTTCCCACAACTTTTACACCTTAAATACCAGACTTTTACACGTCTTTATCCACATATCTGTTAATTTCTCTTAAATCATCTTACCGATCATCAAGTATTTGTAACCTATTATCACTTGGCTAAGTCTTAAGGGTAACCAAACTAATTACTAACGATGATCAAAAACTACCTCAAGATCACGGTTAGGCACCTATTGCGTCAACCGGGATACACTTCACTCAACATATTGGGTTTAACTATTGGAATTGTATCCAGCTTACTGATTGTATTATACCTGTATCATGAAGTGAGTTTTGATCAACAGCACTCCAAGGCAGAAAGGATTTACAGAATATCATCTGACATAAGTGAACCAGATAATTCTTTCCGCTGGACAACCACTCAGCTGCCTCTTGGGAGAACAGTTAAAAATGAATTCTCTGAAGTAGAGCAATACACTCGGTTTATCGGAAATGGAAGAACTCGCTTTGAAAGAAACGATATCAGTTATTATGAAGAAAAGATCTTCATGGTGGACTCAACCGTTTTCAGTGTATTTGATTATGAATTCATTGCAGGAAATCCTGCCACTGCATTAGAAGGTCCCAACTCCATTGTCATAAGTCAGTCCATGGCTGACAAAATTTTCAAAGGTGCCAACCCAATTGGAGAGATCATCAAAACTGACAACAACTCACTGGAAGTTACAGGTGTTTACAAGGACCTCTCTCCAAACAACCATATTCGTCCAAATGCAATGATCTCTGCCAGCACTGTAGATCGCAATAACTCACAGAGTTGGGGTGGATTTGGAATCTACACTTACATACTACTTCGAGAAGGCATTGATCCAAAAGCCGTAGAAACCAAATTGAACGAAACGATCATTACCAATTATGTCGCAACGATATTCGATCAGTTTGATATCAAGATCAAATATGAAATGATCAATATTCAGGACATCCACCTTTACTCTACGTTCCAGGGTGAACCTGAACCTCTAGGAAACATCAAATACATCTACATTTTTGGAGCTGTGGCCATCTTCTTGATTTTGATTGCCAGCATCAACTACATGAACCTATCTACTGCTCGCTCTATGAAACGTGCTTTGGAGGTGGGTATTCGCAAAGTAATGGGAGCTCAAAGAGGCATGTTGATTCGTCAGTTTATGTCCGAGTCCATTCTTCTCACATTAACCGCCTTGTTCTTAAGTTTGATATTGGTACTAATTCTGGTTCCGATTTTCAACTCTCAACTGCAAACCTCCATGAGCATTAGCAGTCTGGGTGACCCAATGGTGCTAGGTGCAATAGCCGTTATGCTCATCATCACAGGTATTTTGAGTGGAAGTTATCCTGCATTTTACCTTTCAGCTTTCAAACCAGCTGCTGTTCTTAAAGGAAAAGGAAGTAAATCGGGCAATAAATTACTACGAAGTATTCTGGTTGGAGTTCAATTTTCCATTTCCATTTTCATGCTCATAGGTACTTTGGTGATTTATGACCAAATGCAATACCTAAGAAATAAGGACCTGGGTTTTGATAAAGAGCGAGTAGTTAGAGTAGTATTAGACAATCCTGCTGCAAGAGATAAATGGCCTGTATTTAAAACCAAATTACTTCAGGACCCGAACATCAAAGATGCAGCAACAGCCACCACCACACCAGGACGTGGATTCGGAAAAAATGTGATGATGGTGGAGACCAACGAAGGCGTCATGGAAAGCTACGGAATAGACTCCTACGGTGTAGATTATGACTATGTTCCTGTTTTAGGAATTAACCTATCTGACGGTAGAAACATCAACCAACAATACCCTACGGACACCGCTTCTGCAGTGATGGTCAATGAAGTCATGGTGACCAGAATGGGTTGGGACAACCCAATTGGCAAGCGATTCCAATTTGATCAGGATAGCACTAAATACCACAAAGTAGTTGGAGTGGTCAAAGACTTTCATCAACGATCTCTTTACGATCCGATCGAGGCATTGCTATTCATTCCTAGCTTGAACAACTCCAACGCTCTCATTAAAATAAGCGGTGGATTAGATGCAGGTATTGGATCAATCAGGCGTGCATGGACCGAGGTATTCCCGAATAAACCATTTGAATACACATTCCTTGATCAGGACTTTATGGAACAGTATGAAGAAGATCAGTTAAGAGGTAGATTGTTCCTTGGCTTTTCCATCATGATGATCTTCATCTCATGTCTTGGATTACTTGGTTTGGCCTCATTTATTGCAGAACAACGTACCAAAGAAATAAGTATCCGAAAAGTATTGGGAGCAGAAGTATCAGGACTTGTATCGCTACTTGTAAAAGACTTCTTAATCCTTGTATTGATAGGTGCCCTTCCTGCATTTGGTATTGCTTACTACTTCATGAGCGAGTGGCTCAGCACTTTTGAGTATCACGTGGATATGAATTATCTACTATATGGGTTGGTATTGGTTGTCATTGGAGGAATTACCATACTTACCACAGGATATCATGCATTGAGAGCTGCCACCAGCAATCCAGCTGATAATTTAAAATACGAATAGCATACTAAAGGTCGTCAGTGTATTCTGGCGACCTTTTTTCATAAGTGAAATTAATTACTACATTTGTAGTAATGAAACTACTCACAGCTCTACTCCTTTCTCTTCTATCACTTTCATTATTCTCTCAGAAACAAGTGGTGATTACGATTGATGACCTGGTTAGCAATGGACCATTCATAGATCTTGCTCATATTCAGAAAGTCAATCAACAAGTCATTGATACTGCAGTAAACTATCAAGTATCTGCAATAGGCTTTGTGAATGAGGAGAAACTGTATCGAAACGATGAAGAAGTCGCTAGAAAGCAAATCCTTCGAAATTGGTTAGAAGGAGGTCTTGATCTGGGAAACCACACATATAGCCATCCCTCTTTCTACAATACTCCATTAGAAGAGTTTAAAAGTGAAGTCATTAAAGGTGAAGTCTATACCACTTCATTATTAGAAGAATTTGATTCCAAGATGCGATACTTCCGCCATCCATTTCTTAATACTGGTCCAGATAGTCTCACCAAAGCTAAGTTTGAGCAATTCCTATCTGAGAAAGGATACATTGTGGCGCCAGTTACAGTAGAAAGTGGGGATTATATTTTCAATAAAATGTATGCAAAAGCAGTCATCAATGGAGATAGTACCGAAATGAAAGCAATGGGTGAAGCCTATGTATCTCACACACTGAAAATGTTTGATTGGTATGAAGATGTTGCTGATCAAACACTTGGGCGTGCTATTCCACACATCTATTTATGCCATGTAAATCCTCTAAATGCAGACTATTTAGGTGCTATCTATCAAGGGTTGAAGGACAAGGGTTATGAATTTATCACACTCGAAGAAGCACTGAAAGATCCGGCTTATAGCAGTACCGACTATCACATTGGGAAATGGGGAGTAAGCTGGCTATACCGATGGGATGAAGGCAAAGTGAAAGAATGGCTTATGGCTGAGCCAGAAATTACCCCAGAGATCCTCAAAAAGTATAATCAGTAACACTTAAACTGATTTTCTTTGAACTAAATGTTCGCTTAACGACTTTTCTTCGTAAACATCACCATATTTTTACCGTTAGGTAAGTCTATGCTCGATATAGCCATGAAAGAATCGTTCATCAAGAAAATATACGACTCCCACCAGGAGTACACTAAAATTCCAAGTAAAGCATCAATCATTAGCTTTTTCAATGAACTACTTGGGGTCTTGTTTCCAGACTTTTCAAGTCATCGTGTAGAATCTGAAAAACAAGTAGAACAAATACTAGTCAGTCTGCAACACAAAATGAGAGATGTCCTTTTAAGAAACATCTCTTTAGAAGGTGATACACAAGAAGAAGTCATTGAAGCATTTTTTGAAAGTCTGCCAACACTTTATGAAAGATTGGAGAAAGATATTGACGCTATGTTTGCGGGAGACCCTGCTGCTTGTGACAAGTCCGAGATCATCCGATCTTATCCTGGCTTTTACGCTATTGCATCATATCGTTTAGCTCATGAGCTAGCATTACTTGGTGTAAAAAACATCCCACGCATCATCACAGAACATGCTCATAGTAAAACGGGTATCGATATTCACCCCAATGCCATTATTGGAGAACACTTCTGCATTGACCATGGTACAGGGATTGTAATTGGTGAAACTACCATTATTGGAAAGCACGTCAAAATCTATCAAGGAGTAACTCTTGGAGCACTTAGTGTGGACAAGAAAGATGCGAAAGTTAAACGGCATCCGACCATTGAAGATGGTGTAGTAATCTATGCAGGTGCTACTATACTTGGTGGGAAAACACGAATTGGCAAAAACTCAACTGTAGGTGGTAACGTTTGGTTGACAAAGAGTATTCCTGCCGATTCCAGAGTGTACTACAAGGCATCATTGCATGATGAGTCAGAGGACAAGTCTGAAATGATTGTAGTGAAACAGGCTTAACTTCTACCCTAACACCCGATCAGCTCAATAACTATCAGCTCATGAAATTATTTGATTTAATTGGCAATACACCTCTTGTAGAAATTACAAGAATCAATAAAAATCCGAATGTCAAAATCTACGGAAAACTAGAAGGACAGAACCCCGGTGGAAGCGTAAAAGACCGTGCTGCTTATGGCATGATCACAGAAGCGCTGAAACGTGGAGACATCAAAAAAGGAGATAAACTGGTAGAAGCCACAAGTGGCAATACCGGAATAGCACTAGCGATGATCGCACAATCAGCTGGTTTAAAAATGACCTTATTGATGCCAGAAAACAGCACCAAAGAGCGTGTGCAAGCCATGAGAGCCTATGGAGCTGAAGTAATACTCACTCCTGCTGAGAAAACCATCGAGTATTCTCGTGAGCTTGCAGAAGACATGGCTGCCAATCAAGGCTATTTCATGCTCAATCAGTTTGCTAATCCAGACAATTACGGCATGCACTACAAAACGACTGGCCCTGAAATCTGGAAAGACACTGACGGAAAAGTGACACACTTTGTGTCTGCAATGGGAACAACTGGTACGATCATGGGAGTTTCCAAATATCTAAAAGAGCAAAATCCAGCTATTCAGATTGTAGGCACGCAACCAACTGAAGGATCTTCCATCCCTGGAATCAGAAGATGGTCACCAGAGTTCCTACCTGCCATATTTGATCCCAAAAGAGTTGATCAGGTTATTGATGTAAGCGAAGACAATGCTCGACTGATGGCCAGAAGGTTAGCCAAAGAAGAAGCCATTTTATCTGGCATGAGCAGTGGTGGAGCCTTAACGGCTGCTTTAGAACTTGCTGCTGAATTGGACGAAGGCCTTATTGTCTTTATCGTGTGCGATACTGGTGAACGTTATTTGAGCATGGGGTTATACGACTAAAAATTCCACACTTTAGTTACGAAATTACTGGAGAATGCGCTAAATATATTGAAGCAATAACGTTATCTTCCAAGTATGAAAACCGGGATTCTTTTAATAGTGATATGTAGCATCATTACAAGCGCTTGCTGCTCTACAGCAAATTGCAGTAGAGATGCTTTAAGTTTTCCAATAGAATTCATCTCTGAGGAAAAAGACTATTACTATTTTACAGAACCCGAAAAAGTTGATATTAAAGCATTTTATGGCGATTCAACCTTTATCAATGTATCCAAACAAATATTTAGATCTGCTGACAGCACACAACTTTCATTCTTTTTGGATATTAGCTTATTAGAAGATGAATATACCATTCTCGCAAATGACACACTTCTTGGCAAGTTGAAACTTGTGTTTAAAGAACAGGAAAGTACCTGCTGTGGAAGTGAATACAGCCTATATGATTATGATTTTGAAAGCAAACAGCAATTTTTCACTAATGATGGCTTACAAATTATACTATAATCAGGACTATCTTTTGAGATAGCCCTGATCTTTGATAATTCCATTAATCTACTTCCTCCAATAATTGAGAAGCTTGTTCAGTCAGTTTATCTCTAGCAATCAAATCATTCAACACCTTCTTTGCTTTGGACTTTTCTTCAATCGCTATGTAGGTTTGAGCAACCATTATCTGCAGATTTTCATTGAAAAAATACGGAGCACTCAGTTCTACTAGTTGTGTTCCTTGTCTCAATTTTTCTTTAGCACCTTCATTTGCCATGATATGATAATAGCCGTATATCGCCAGTAGAGGAATATCAAAAGCGGAAGTGTCTTGCTTCAATAGCTTGTTAAATGCTTTAAGGCTCAGTTCCTCATTTAAAAAGGACTTTATCGCGTAAACAGTATGTTCATCAGGATACTGAATATGCTCCTTAGGTGTCAGACCAAGTGCACGAACGACTTCTTCTGCAGATCTTGCTGTGGAAAATGGATTCTGACCTGTCACGAAAGACCCTGAAACACTGACATTAGGGAGCATAAAATTGGCTTTAGTGAACTTAGCACCACGCAGTACTAATTGATCTTCCAAACTAAATGGAAATTCAGACACCCATTTTTTACCGAATAAGGCCTCTTCTTCATTGGTAAACCCTGTCATTTCTATATCCTTAACGATGAACTTATCACCACTTTTCACATTTGCAAATACTGCAGGACCGTGGCAGACTGAGGCAATAATGGTATTTGGCCGTTCATACATTTCAAGTATAATATCTTGTAATGAAGGATCATACGGTAAATCAAACATCGCCCCTTTACCACCTACAATGTAGATCGCGTCGTAGTTTTCTGAATTAATTCTGGAAGTGGGAATTGTTTCCTCAAGTAAACTATAAGCATATTCATCAGCTAAAAGCCGCTGATTGTACACTTTCTCCTTATTATACTGATCGGGTTCTACTTTTCCTCCTCGTGGGCTGGCTACATCAACTGTTAGTCCATTATCCTTAAAAATGAGATAAGCTTGAGAGAACTCATCAATTTCATATCCAGGCCTAGTTTGACCCTGACCTTTTCCATAGCTACTGACCACCATTAATACTTTTTTCTCGGAATTAAGTCTTTGGCCAATACTCGTCAGTGCTACGAACACTAAAAGTACTGTTACTAATTGTTTCATTGAGTTTTGAGTTTTGATTTGGTAGATGACGACTCAAAACCCGATTTGTTACAGCACTACTTTAATATAATGCAGTGAGTTTAGGAAGCTTTTAGCACCTTCCTCTTGCACAAGGACTGTTGGTCAAAAAGAATCCTACAAATCCACCTAACAACATGGAGTTAGCGATTTCTTCACCATTCAGTGCAGTAATGGTGGCTCCTTCAGTTAAATAACTAAAAGCAAGGCTAATCGCAGCTCCGATCACCATATAAATAGCAGTTCGCTTATAATGCTTCAGTTTTTCCTGTTGCTTAGCCTGTTTCCCTTTTTCGCCTAATTCTACCTGATCAAATTCAAATGACATAGTACTCTTGGTTTGATTGCTAAGCTAGGTAGCTCTTGAAGATAGTTTTGTAACATTTGACACAAAAGGTCAAGGTAATTCAGGAGTTATTCGATGCAAAGTCCCCTGCTCATACGCATAGCTCAACTTCACTAACGTAGGCTCACTATACATTCTACCTAAAAACTGAAGTCCGGCAGGTAAACCAAGACTTGTGTAACCCATAGGCACAGTAAAAGCCGGCTGTCCAGTATGTGGAGCAATGATCTGATTGTTATCTCCTTTATACTCCTCTTGAAATTGATCTATCCTGGCTGGTCTATTATTCCAAGTGGGGTAAACGATTGCATCTAGCTGTAAAGAATCCATCATCATTTCAATTGCACTTCTAAAAGCAATTCTTAAGGAGTCTGTGTAAGCATCTGCACATGGTATTTCCAACTCTCCCCAGCGTCCCTGGAACTCCGCTGATGATATTAACCTTGATGCGGCAAACTCTGAATCGCTACCAACTGCAATGATATCTTCAATAGTCTGAAGGGATGAATCCTGAACATATTCTGTTAAAAATGTTTCAAGGTCCTGTTTAAAAGTAGAACACCATTGATTCTGCCGTAACTCTGCAAAACGCGGAACCACTATTGGGTCAACGATCTCCGCTCCTAAGGAATTCATGTCTTTTAATGACTCATCAAATAAAACAGAGATCTCTGGATCAACTTCAAATTCACTTAACTCTCGCAACACTCCAATGCGAGCACCTTTCAATCCATTTTCATCCAAAAACTGCTGATAATCGGCATGAGCTTTACCTTTTGAGTATTCAGTTATTGCATCTGAAGGATCAACTCCAACCATTACCTCCATCACTCTAGTAGCGT
>CAXEKM010000672.1:0-3824 GCA_963996645.1 uncultured Marinoscillum sp. | reverse complement strand
TCAGGAACACTTGAAAGTCTTACATTACTTCCATGCTTTTCAATTATTTCTCTGACAATTGATAAACCTAGGCCAGTTCCGGCCTCAGTATGAACATCATTTTCTACTCGATAGAATCGTTCGAAAATTCTACTCAAATCTTCTTCAGGAATACCACGTCCATTATCAATGACATAAGTAGATACTGTATCGCCTTTTTCTTCAAATCGAATTTTGACAGATCCTCCTTTTTTGGTGTATTTGATGGCATTAGAAACTAGATTCATCATTACTTGATAGATGCGTCTATAGTCACCTTTTACGAAGAACTTCTGCTCAGCATTTTCGATCTGAACGTCAATGTCACGTTTTTCTGCTTTACCATCTAGTTGATCAAGAATTTCTTTTGTGAGCCTGGTAATATCGAAACTCTCAAAGTGCATTTTGATCTCTCCAGTTTCCATCTGAGAGATAGTCAGCAGGTCCTGAACTAATATGTCTAGTCCATCAAGACTCTTTGCTGCTTTCTTAAGGAACTTTATTCTTACTTTTTTGTCTTCTACTGCTCCATCCAGTAAGGTGTGAACAAATCCTTGAGCAGCAAAGATTGGTGTTTTCAACTCATGCGATACATCGGCAATGAACTCTCTACGGAATGTTTCCATTCTTTTAAGCTCCAAAATTTCCTGTTGCTTACGTTCAGCATAGTTGTAGATATCTCTGTTAATCTTCTTCAATGGATTAAGAGAAACCTTATTGGTGGGTTTGGTAATGTTTGAAAGTTCCTGATCTTTCATATGATTCAGGACTTCATGCATAGAGTTGATATGTCGGAAAAACAAAAACTCTAGCACTAATCTGATCAAAATATAGGATGAACAGAATGCAATACCAAAGCCAATGGCTAATGCTGCGGGTAATACAGAAGGTACCAATGTGAGGAATGCCGTCGTGATGGCAGCAATTACTGATGCCAAAAGCAAAGACAGTCCTCGAGAGTTGATTATCATGGATTATTATTAATTGGTGTCGAACTTATAACCCACACCTTTTACAGTAGAGATATAGCCTTCACCTATTTTTTCTCTTACTTTTCTTATGTGCACGTCTACCGTTCTGGCTAGAACATAAACGTCTGTTCCCCAGATGTTCTGAAGTAGTTCGTCTCTGCTAAATACTTTGCCAGGGTTTTGCGCCAGGAAGTAAAGTAATTCAAATTCTTTTTTGGGCAAGTTAATCTTGTCGTCGCCAACGTAAACCGTGTAGCTTGTTCTGTCAACAATCAGATCACCAACATTTATTTTGTTAGACTCTTTCTTCTTCTTGGACTCTCTTCTGAACAGGGCATTGATTCGACTAACCAATGCTCTTGGCTTGATTGGTTTTGTAATGTAATCATCGGCACCCATGTCAAAGGCTGCTACTTCCGAATACTCTTCTGAACGAGCTGTTAAGAAAATGACGAATGCATTAGCTAATTCTGGGATCTCACGGATTTGACGACAAGTCTCGACACCATCTTGCTTTGGCATCATAATATCCAAAATGATCAAATCAGGAATGAATGTTCTGGCAGTATCTACCCCTTTAATTCCGTCTTGTGCTGTTTTAACATCATAACCTTCTTTTGCCAGGTTATACTTTAATAATTCAAGAATGTCCGCTTCGTCATCTACAACCAGTATTTTTTGGTTAAGCTTCGCCATGTGGTTTTTGGTTTGAGATAATATTAGGTTAACCGATTTTTTATCAAAAATTAATTCATCTATGCCTGTTCATCACAGTACCGCCCAAAGCAAGCAAAGACATTCGATATTATTCAAAATTAAATAGAAATCAATTTTCTTTATAAAAGGTAACAATTTGTTAACTATTCCTCACTTTCCATACTTTGATTTTAAGTCCTGAATCATGGTTTTGAAATTGGAGTTATAGGATTCATAAATGGATCTAATAGAGTCTTCCTGGTTGTGATACCTTCTAAAAGCCATGAAATATGCGTTATTCGGTTGAGTTTTTTCAAAGATCTGGTGATATCGGGGATTGTAGAAATCCGCAGAATCTAGTTGACGAGTTATACTCAAAATGCTCTGAGCCTTGAGAGAATCTTTAAAAGCTGTTGGGTCATCTTCGCTAAAGGTTCCGTAAAGACTGTCCAGTTCTTGAGCTCCTTTCAATATAATTTGAGTTAAAGCACGAGAATCAGATTCTGAGTGGATGTACTCTATTAGTTGTGCTGAACTATCACCAAAGTGACTGGTCAGGAATAATTCGGTGCCTCGTTCTCCAATGAAGCTGGCAAGGTTTTCATTGAATTCAATTTCTCCTTTGATAAAAATAGTGGCATGAGTTAGTTCATGGATAATCACCTCAACCAATTCTCCATCGCCCCGCTCTAACATATTTGATAATAAAGGATCTTCTAGAATTCCCAGTGTAGACCATCCACCAACAGTTCGGATGCGCACATCATACCCTTCGTCTTGAAGTTTTTTGGCTTCCTTTTTGGCTTTTTCCAGGTCGAAGAATCCTTTGTAGGGCATGCTTCCCAGAAAAGGATAATTCCATTGGTAAGCTTTTAATTCATAAGGATCTGAAGCTGAAACGTTCCATAGAAGTGTTTTTCCACCCTGATCGAATAGTTTGGTATAGTTGTCAGATTGATACAGACCCAGGCTGTCAATGGCGTACTTTCTCACTTCTTTAGTGAGGAGTAATTTTTGCTTGAGCGAATCTGGGTAATTAGGGTCTGCAAGAAACTCTTCTATTGGTTTAGCCTCTACAATGACACGTATCTGCCCTTTGGCTTGCATATAGCCATATTCCAGCCATTTCCAATTCCAAATGGACAATGCTATTATTATGAGCAAACACCCTAAAATAATTTTTTTCAACATATATTTGCTAATATATTTAGCTTTTCAAGGTTATATTGTATTAATCAAGATAACTTTGTTACTTGTTTAAAAATCAGAAATTCACATTACAATACAGATAAAGCATGGCTGAAAAGAGTGAAAAACTAAAGGCTCTCCAGATAACCATAGATAAACTGGAAAAAACATATGGTAAAGGTACCATCATGAAACTTTCTGACAACAAAGTTTTGGATGTGCCGATCATTTCTACCGGTTCTTTGAGTTTGGATATGGCCTTGGGAGTAGGCGGAATACCAAGAGGTAGGATCATAGAGGTTTACGGTCCGGAATCTTCTGGTAAGACTACTCTGGCAATGCACTGTATTGCTGAAGCACAGAAAAAAGGTGGACTTGCTGCGATTATTGATGCGGAACATGCATTTGATAAAAGCTATGCTGAGAAGCTTGGTATTGATACGGAGAACTTATTGATCTCTCAGCCAGATAATGGAGAGCAAGCATTGGAGATCGCTGAGCATTTGATTCGTTCTGGTGCTTTGGATATCGTGGTAATTGACTCAGTTGCTGCGTTGGTTCCAAGAGGCGAACTGGAAGGAGAGATGGGGGATAGTAAAATGGGTCTTCAGGCTCGTTTGATGTCTCAGGCTCTTAGAAAGTTGACTGGAGCGATCAATAAAACGGGTTGTTCGTGTATTTTCATTAACCAGCTTCGTGAGAAGATTGGAGTGATGTTCGGTAATCCGGAAACCACTACAGGTGGTAATGCATTAAAGTTCTATGCTTCTGTGCGTTTGGATATCAGAAGAATAGGTCAGATCAAAGAAAGCGCTGATAATGTGTTGGGTAACCGTACACGTGTGAAAGTGGTGAAGAACAAAGTAGCGCCTCCTTTCAAAGTGGTAGAGTTCGATATCATGTATGGAAAAGGAATCAGCAAGTCTGGTGAAGTATTGGATATTGGGGTAG
>CAXEKM010000671.1:0-6354 GCA_963996645.1 uncultured Marinoscillum sp. | reverse complement strand
CATGGAGAAACTCACTCGTACGCATATTTCCATTCCAGTGACCATTCACTCAATCATTGTGATTACGTTTTGCTATTTGGCATTTCAGCAAGTCGCCTGGCAAGCGGTGATTGGATTGTTCTTTGCAGGATGGCTCACCTGGACATTGGCAGAATATTGGGTCCATCGATATGTCTATCATGTGCATACGGAGAAGAAGTGGTTGTTGAAAATCCAGCACATGGGACATGGTATTCATCACCAGTATCCTAAAGACCCAACAAGGTTAGCAATGCCACCTGTACCAGCCCTTTTGCTATTATCATTGTTTTATGGCTTGTTTTGGTTAGCACTTGGTGAATTGGCTATTGCCTTCTTCCCGGGATTCGTGTTTGGTTATCTGCTTTACATTTCCATTCACTATGCACAGCATCGCTTTAAAACACCTAAGTTTTTTATGTTCAAAAGACTTTGGAAATACCACGCAATGCATCACTATAAATATCCTGAGGACAAAGCATTTGGTGTGAGTACTTTACTTTGGGATGTGGTTTTTGGAACGTTACCAAAAGAGAATTAAAACTCAATAAATCTTTCTGCTTGCTCTTTTAGCAGCTGCATGTATAGATTGTTAGTGATTTGAAAGTCACCATCAATATGAGCTTCTATACGTGCTAGTTTTGGTTTAAGAGCAAGCACATTCATGCCACAGTAATTGAATATGTCAGTTAAGTGGCTCAATGCTAATCCGCCGCCTTGCACTCCTGAAGATAACCCTACTAACGCACATTTCTTGTTTTTAAATGTGTTGGGATATTCCAATCCATCAATGAATGTCTTCAATACTCCAGGAAATGAACCATTGTATTCTGGTACGATGAATACATACTTTTGAGCTTGACTCATATGGGTTCTGAATGTGTTGAACTGTTCATTCTTTCCTGAATTTTCATAGAGCGCTGAGAATGCAAAATCAGCCGGAAGATCATTCAAATTAAGAATTTCACTTTCTGCTCCTAAATCAGCAAGAACCTGTTGGTAGAGGAGGCTTATTTGATAAGAAAGCGCATCATTCCTGTTCGTAGAACATACAATGGTTATCATAACTCAAAATTAGAAGAATGAATGGTAGATAAAAATTACAATCCGGTGAACTCTTTAGTGGGCTGAATGTTTTCCAAGTTGTTATTGAGTATAAAATCAAACAAATTGCAAACCACTAACAGGAATATGGATAACCTACAAGGAAAAGTTGCTATTGTAACTGGTGTAAGTAAAGGGATTGGACTTGAAGTAGCTAAACTTCTTCTGGAAGAAGGAGTGAAAGTAGCAGGATGGAGTAGAAGCCAGCCGGAGTTAATTCACGATGATTTTTACTTCATTGAGACGAACGTAGCAGATTTAAACTCTGTAGAGAGTGCTTATAAAGAGACTGTCAACCGTTTCGGAGATGATGTTCACTTTTTGATCAACAACGCAGGTTACGGTGTAGCTGGTGCGATTGACGAATTGAATATCGAAGATTGGAAAGGGATGTTTGATGTGAACGTGCATGGCTTGATGTATTGCACTAGAGCAGTTGTTCCTCAGATGAAGAAAATGGATCAAGGGCACATCGTCAATGTGAGTTCTATCGCAGGATTGAATCCAGTGAAAAACATGTCTGGCTATGCAGCTACTAAGCACGCTGTGACAGGTTTTGGACACTCATTGTTTATGGAGCTTAGAGATTGGGGGATTAAAGTGACCAACGTATATCCAGGAAGTGTGAAGACTAATTTCTTCGATGATATCGACGGATATGATGCTCATGACAATATGATGCGCCCTCAGGACGTTGCTAAGTCGATAATTGATCTTCTAAATACACATCCTAACTATCTTCCTGTAGATTTGGAGATCAGACCACTTAGACCTAAAGGGAAGTAATACATATGTCCGTATCAATCCAGCAGCTAACTAAAGTTTTTGGAGAGCAAACTGCCGTGAATGGAATCTCCTTCGAAGCAAATGAAGGAATGATCACTGGTTTCCTTGGACCAAATGGCGCAGGGAAATCAACTACCATGAAAATGGCCACTGGTTACATTCGCCCAACTTCAGGTAAAATTATAGTTGATGGAATTGATGTGGAGGAAAATCCCATAGCAGCGAAGCGGATTATAGGTTATTTGCCCGAGCATAATCCGCTTTATCTGGACATGTACGTTCGTGAATTTTTAGGATTCGTTGCAAGTGCTTACAGTCTGAGAAATGCCAAAAAGCGCGTGGAGGAGATGATTGAGCTTGTTGGTTTAGAAAGAGAGCGAAGCAAAAGATTGTCAGCTCTTTCTAAAGGATACCGTCAGCGCGTAGGTTTGGCCAAATCATTGATTCATGATCCTAAAGTGTTGATTCTGGATGAACCAACTTCTGGTTTAGACCCAAATCAGATATTAGAAATACGTCAGGTCATTAAGAATATCAGTGCCAACAAAACGGTTATTCTTTCTACCCATATCATGCAGGAAGTTGAGGCGATTTGTGATCATGTGGTGATCATCGATCGAGGCAATATGGTTGCGAATGACGAACTTTCGAAACTCAAAGAAGGTCTGGGCAATACTTCCGGAATTATCATGGAGTTTGAGAAACCAGTAAATACTGTAGTGTTCACAGAAGCCGGTTTCGAATTGAAAGATTACGGCAAGAATGCCTATTTAATTGAATCTGATCGTTCGGATCTGAGGGCTGAGCTTTTGCGGATTACCTCCGAACATGACTTGCCTCTGAGCAGTTTGACTAAAGCTCAGAACTCACTAGAAGAAATATTTCACCGACTAACCCAGGGGAAAGCATCATGATAAGCATCTTCATTAAAGAAGTCAACGAATTTCTAAACTCGCTGATTGCTTATGTGGTGATCGGAGTGTTTTTGATTGGCATCGGATTACTCATGTGGGTTTTTCCAGATACCAATATTCTGGATTATGGCTATGCTTCATTGGAGCCTTTGTTCAGTTTTGGACCGTATGTGTTCATGTTTTTGATTCCGGCCATCACCATGAAATCCTTTGCGGAGGAGAGACGTACTGGAACAATCGAATTGTTGCAAACCTTGCCTTTCAGAGATTCTCAAATCATTTTAGGTAAGTTCTTCGCTGGGTTCTTTCTGGTACTTTTCTCGGTGATCCCTACATTGGTTTATTATTTCTCAGTGAGCAGTTTAGGAAACCCTGTTGGCAATCTGGATACACCGGGAATCATTGGTTCATACATCGGGTTGGTGCTCCTTGGAGGAGTTTTTACATCTATTGGTATTCTTTCTTCAGCTTTGACAGGAAATCAGATAGTGTCTTTCATTTTGGCGGCATTTCTATCCTTCTTTTTCTATACCGGTATTGATTCCGTTGCCTCAATCAATGTTTGGGCGGACTGGTCTTATTACATCTCAGAGTTTGGAATCATGGCCCACTATTCATCTATCAGTAGGGGCCTATTGGATCTGGTAGATATCGTTTATTTCGTGAGCCTTATCGCCATTATGTTATTATTGACTCAACTTATAATCGGATCAAGAAAATGAGTCAGACAAATCATAAAACATCTTTGTTGCTTCGATTCGGTATTGGTCTGATGATCATTTGGTTGGCTTTTCAAGTAGCCAATCGCTTCCAGTTTAGACTGGATATGACCGAAGAAAAACGTTACAGTATTTCCGATGCTACCAAGAATCTTTTAGGAAGATTGGAAGGCGATGTAGTCATCGAAGTATATCTGGCAGGTGAGTTGCCATCCAATTTTATTCGTTTTCAAAAAGGGATTAGAGAGACACTCGAGGAGTTTGCTATTTACAGTACGGGTAGCTTTGATGTTCGATTCGTAGATCCTACTCAAGCACAAAGTACACAAGCTAGGAATCAGTTCTTTCAGGGGTTGATCAATCAGGGAATTCAACCGACTAACCTGAACTTCTCAAAAGATGGTCAGAATACGCAGAAGATGATCTTTCCGGGTGCTATTGTTACCTATCAGGGCAAGGAATTAGCTGTGAATTTGTTGAAAGGCAGTAGGGCAGGAAATCCAGATGAAATTATCAATCAATCTATAGAGGGATTGGAGTATGAATTTGCCAATACCATTCAGCAATTAGCTAGTTCGGGGAGAAAACGCATTGGCTTGGTAACCGGACATGACGAACCAGACTCCACATTGCTAGGTGGTTTGACTAATTTGGTGCTATCAAAATATGATCTATTTAAGGTAAACCTACCAGAAAAATCAACGCCGTTGGTTGGATATGACTTGCTTTTGATCACGAAACCTAGTGCCGAGTTTACAGACGATGAGAAATTCCTGCTGGATCAGTACGTGATGAAAGGCGGTCGATTGGCATTCTTCATGGACGTGCTAAGCATCAATATTGATAGTGCACTAATGAGTAGTTCGGTAGCCATTCCAGTGAAGACAAATCTGGAGGATTTGCTATTCAAGTATGGTGTCCGAATTAATCAGAATTATGTGGCTGATTTAAATGCAGGACAACTTCCAGTAATCACTGGTAACATTGGAGATCAGCCACAGATCACGATGTTGGATTGGCCTTATTTTCCAGTTATCACCAATTATGGAACACACCCTGTGGTACGTAATATGGATGCTGTCATGCTGAAAATGGCCTCTTCCATTGATACGGTGAAAGCACCTGGTGTGAACAAATATCCTTTATTCTCAAGTTCGGCCAATTCTAAAGTAATTGGATACCCTGTGGAAGTTAGTTTGAACGACCTTAGAGGTACATTACGTCCAGAGGCGTTTCAAGCGGGACCTCAGGTGATGGGTTATTTGTTGGAAGGGAACTTTACTTCGCTCTATAAAAATAGATTTGCTCCACCAGCTTTCCGAAATGTGGATAAAATAGATGATGGTGCTAAGAGTAAGATAGTGGTGATTGCTGATGGTAACCTTATTACTAATGAATTGAACCCTGAAAACGGACAGCCTTTGCCACTCGGAACGATGCCTTATAGCCAGAGTTCCTACGGCAATGAAAACCTGGTCAAGAACATCATTGACTATCTGGTGGATGAGGATGGTTTGATTCAAACCAGATCCAAGGAAGTGAAAATTCGTCCTTTGAACAAGGTCAAGGTAAGAGCAGAAAAAGTGCAATGGCAGATCATTAATATCGTGATACCAATAGTGTTGCTCATTCTGTTTGGTCTTGTAAAAGTCTATTTGAGAAAACGATCTAATAAGTTCTGATATGAAAGGGAAGAATAAGAAGTTATTGGGAGTATTCGTTTTACTGTTAATCTCCAATCTCATTTTTCTATTTGTGCGAGGGAAGTCCTCTGGTGTGTCTTTCAATGAGCAAAAATTTGCCTTAATGGACACGGCGGGAGTTTCTTTTATCAAACTGAACAATATCAAATTATCCAGAGGACCTCAGGGGCATTGGTTGGTTGATGAGGAATATTCAGTAGATCCAAACCTGGATCGTCTATTGTTTTCCATATTGAATAGAGTGAGAGTTCAGAAACCTGTTGAGGTTCCACAAGAGGAGGGAATTAAGGTTGAGATTTCAGGTGAACAACCGATGACTTATCATGTTTGGGGGAACCCGACTAAAACGAGAACTTACTTTTCTATGGAGGGAGATGATGAGGTTTATCAGGTTCAAATTCCTGGATACAATGAGTACGTAGGTGGAATTTTTGAATTGAAGAAAGATCAATGGAGAGATCGCTTGGTATTGAATGAAAGCTGGAGAACCATTCAAAATTTGCAGTTGAATTATCTTGATGAGAGCAAGAAAGACATCAATATCAAATTTGATAAAGATTTTTTCCTGGTTGAAGGAGTTCAGCAATTGGATTCTAATGCTGTAGTCGAGTATTTGAATCAATTTCAGTACTTCCAGGTCAATGAATGGGTGAGTAAAGGGCGATTTGAACAATATGATAGCTTATCAACCAAGCCGGTATTGGCTAAATTGACTATTGAGTCCATTAATTACGATCTACCGATTATGTTAGAAATCTATCCAAAACTGCCTGGAGATAGGATTTATTTGGTAATGACTTATGACGAATCCATGTTTGTAGTGGATGATCGACGCATGTCACAAATCCTTTTACAAAATAAAGATTTTGAGATTGAAGACTGAGTTGAAAGTATGCCTTTAAATCTCAGATTTTGTTCTTAAATTTGACGCCCAATTGAAATCTCGAACGAATGAAATTTATAGTATCATCATCCTATCTACTTAAGCAGCTTTCAGCGATCAATGGTGTGATCACTACCAACCCGGTTGTGCCTATCCTTGAAAACTTCTTGTTTGAAATTAGCGATGGTACCTTGACGATCACTGCTTCAGACTTGCAGACAAGTATG
>CAXEKM010000670.1:0-11660 GCA_963996645.1 uncultured Marinoscillum sp. | reverse complement strand
TTTCAAAAAATAATTGGAAATCCACCCAAGAGTGACTGCTCCAAGTGCATACAAAGTGTATTCGAAATTACCTTCGGTAGATCTAAGTGACAACCAAAATAATACTAGCGCAACGACCATCAGTACCCAGGTGAGTATTTTCAGCGCTTTTTTCATGAATGTATTTCGTTTAAAAGTTTGGCCAGATCAGCTGGGGTGTCAATCATTCTGCTCTCTAAATTAGTGAAACCTAACTGGATCTTATAACCATTCTCTATCCATCGTAATTGCTCCAGCGATTCCGCTATTTCTAAAGTGCTTTGTGGAAGTTTGACGATCTGCTGTAAGATATCATTTCGATAAGCATAGATGCCAATGTGTTTGTAGTAATTATGAGCTTTTAATCGATCACTCTTATCGACATCACGAAGGTAGGGGACGCATGTCCTACTGAAATAAATGGCTTCATTCTGCTGGTTAAAGATGACTTTCATTTCACCTGGATCATCCAGTTCTTCAAGTTCAGTAATAGGCTTCACAAGAGTCGCAAGCTCAACATCTCCATCAAGCATATTAGCTAATATGGTGATCTGATCCGGGTGGATTTGAGGTTCGTCTCCTTGAATATTGATGATATAATCAAAACTGTCCTTTACTCTTGCAACTTCCGCACATCGCTCGGTTCCATTACGATGATCTGGACTAGTCATCATTGCTTTGCCTCCAAAGCGCATCACTTCATCAAATATCCGCTGATCATCAGTAGCAACTACCAATTCATCAAGTGAGGAGCTTTGTATGGCTTGTTCATAGACTCGCTGAATCATCGTTTTTCCATGAATATCCACTAAAGGTTTTCCTGGAAATCTAGATGAAGCATATCGTGAAGGAATTACACCTAAAATCTTCATTCAGCTTCTTTCACTTTTAACGAGGTGCCTTCATCCGATATAACTACAATCTCGGTACCAGCCTCAATGTAGTTGCCGCGGGTAAATGCGTCATAGATTTCACCTTCTATCTCTACTCGTCCACTAGGTCTTAGAATGGTATAGGCATTCCCAGATTTACCAACCATCGATTTGCCTTTATAAAAGCTTGAAGTAAATCCCTGATCATGATCTTGTACGTCTTGTAGCGAGATTCTCTTGAAGGCTTTGCTATTGGCCAGCCGCACTCCGCCAATAAACATGATGATAATGGCCCCCAACATTCCCAAAAGTGTAGTGGCTACTGCAATGAATAAATCATCACCTTTTACGAATGAAAAGTCAAAGCTGTCATTATTCAGCATGACTAAAACCAGAGAGCCTACGGTTAAGATCAATCCGGATATTCCAGCCACACCAAACCCTGGGATGACGAATATCTCTAAAGCTATCAGTACAATTCCGATAAAGAAGGCTATGATTTCCCAGTTCTCAGCAAGTCCATTCAGGTAATATGGAGTGAAGTATAAAATTGTAGCTACGATGGACGCAACGATAGGGAAACCTACTCCTGGAGTTTGCAACTCAAAGTATATTCCACCGATGATAATTAGTATCAATATTCCACTAATGAATGGATTCAAGAATAACTCAATAATCTTATCCGAAGTGTCTAGCTCGAACGAAACCAATTGGTAATTGGTGATTTCAGAACGCTCGAGTATTTCTTCAATAGAATTAACCTTGGCTTCACAAAATCCATATTTCATGGCTTCTGTTACTGAAAAAGTGATGACTTTTCCTTCCTGTGCTATACTGTCTAAATCAATGTCTTCATCCACCATTCCTTCAGCAATTAGTGGGTTTCTACCGGTAGCTTCAGCAGTTGATCGCATGATCGAACGCATGTAAGATTGGTATTTATCGGGTGCAGCATCACCGTCTTGAGTCACTACGGTTGCAGCTCCAATACTGGAGCCTGGTGCCATATAGATGCTATCACATGCAATAGAGATCAATGCACCTGCTGATGCTGCATCTTTATTGATATAAGCATAAACAGGCTTTTCGAAATTTAAGACTCTCGTTCTGATTTCATCAGCATCATTAAGTGCGCCACCGTAGGTATCTAGCTCCAGAATGATCAAGTCAGCTCCAATTTCTTCCGCTTGCTCTAATCCAAGTTCCGTATATCGATTCGTTCGTGGGTCTATATTAGCCTGAACTTTTAAGTGCATTACTTTGGTTGTAGTGCTGTCCTGAGCCATTACGAGATGGCTAAAAAAGATCAGGAAGATTATGGGTAGATGTTTTTTTAGCATAGCAGCTGGTCTAACTTTGCAACCATTAATTTTTCATAAAAATACTTGATTCTACGCGTGACAGAAGCAACTTTTCGGTTTTCTTTAGACTTAGCAAATAAAATCTGGCAGGTAGTGCTTTGTCAGCGAACTGGTAACATGATTTTGGAGGAGCGTGATGAGGCTAATCAGTCCATTCACTATCATTTAGTTAATCTGGATGGATCGGTTGAGGAGGGGCGATTTGATATACAAAAGAGTGATTTGTGGACCAATTCATTGATTTACAGACACCCTTATTTTCTGCTGGAGCAATATGTGGATCCCAATGATCCATCTGCTAAATCAATTTTAATTTATCATGTAGTAAATAGGTCTTTGGAGGCAGAAATTCCCCAGTTTCAATATGATAGTATCACTGGAAAAGAATTGGTGGGTGTTGATCCGAAGGATACATCAGTTCGAAAAAGCTATTTGTTGGAAGAGCTTGACTCAAGTGAAAACTTAATTCTTAGAAGTCCGGTATATTACAAAGCGGGGTCCGAGAGTTGTGAATTAGTGGAACAGTTTTTGGAAACGGAACCTAGCGGGTTAGGATGTGAATATTATGAGGAAGAGGATTTCATCATAATTTGCCATTATGTTCGTTTAGGTATAAAGTTTGATAGATGGATAACTGTGATTAAAGAAGGAGAGATCTACTATGCTTCTAAAATAGATGAGCAGTTGGAAGGTTTTGCTTCCGGAGGTTTCTTCATTCTTAACAATGTATTGGTGTTTATTGAAAACAGTAAAAAGATAAATGGGATTGAATTATAGAGTTGTGTGTTTCGTGTGTTTTGCTTTAGTGTCTCTAGGTCTTCAAGCAACTTCGTTGGATTCACTGAGAACCGAAAAGCAAGATGGAAAGTACTTCATCATTCACAAAGTAGAGCAGGGGGAAACTCTTTATAGTCTAGCTAGAAGATATGGTTGTGAATTGCCTGTGGTGAAGTCCGTGAATGGTCTTGCAGATAATAATATTTCGCTGGGTCAGGAGCTTCGTTTTCCTACTGCAAGTAAATCATCCTCAGAGCCAGAAAAGGCCGTTGCAACTAGTTCTGTTTCTAGTCAGTTGCATACAGTAGAGCCTGGTCAAACGCTTTATGCTATCAGTAAGCTGTATAATGTAGAAGTTGCTCAGATTAAAGAATGGAATGGTCTGTCCACAAATGAGATATCTGTTGGTCAGGTATTAACCATTGCTTCTTCAGGAAAATCGACAGTTGCAGATTCGAATAAATTATCATCAAAAGAAAAAGAGAGGTCAAAAGACAAGGATAAAAGTCGTAATGATCGTAAATCAGAGAGTAGAGAACCAGAAGTTCCAGCAGGTTTCAATATCTACTATGTGCAAACTGGTGATTTGCTCGAAACTATTGCAGCTAAATATAAGGTGAGACCAGATAGCCTGGTTATTTGGAATAAACTGCCTAATACTTATCTGACAATTGGTCAAAAGCTACTTGTAAAAGGGGAACCTGATCAAGACGAATTAAATAAAAGAAAGAATGTAGAGAAACTTTCTTATGGAACCAGAAGGAAGGTAACTGATGGAGGTGGATTTACAAAAATTATAGAAGAAGGAACTGCCAGAAAGATAGAAGATGTAGTAGATACCAAGAAGTATTTGGCCCTTCACAGATCTTTACCAATAGGAGCGATGATAGAGGTTCGAAACTTGATGAACAATCAAAAGATCTTTGTAAAAGTGGTCGGAAAATTGCCGGAGACTGGCTTAAACAAGAATGTCCTGGTAAGGTTAACACCTATTTGCTTTGATCGACTGGGAGTTATAGATCCAATGACAAGAGTGGAAGTTTCCTATTTCGAAGATTGATTTGGAAGATTTCGAAAGACTCAGGGATTTCTTAGATCTGAAGGTAAAGGAATACAATCAGCCAGGTTTTATTCCTAATGACCCTATTTCCATTCCACATTTGTTTGTGAAAAAGCAGGATATTGAAATTGCTGGGTTCGTGGCTGCGGTTTTGGCCTGGGGTCAACGTAAAACGATCATCAATAAGTGCAAGGAGTTTTTTCAGCTGATGGACAATGCTCCATATGACTTTATCTTAAATCATGAAGAAGATGATTTGAAACCATTCCTCAACTTCAAGCATAGGACTTTCAATTCGACAGATGCACTATATTTTATTGAGTTTTTTAAGTTTCATTACGAGCAGCATGAGTCTCTAGAAACAGCGTTTACTGTAAAGGCTGATTCAAGTGCGACTACTGTAGAAACTCATTTGAAGGATTTCTTTGATTACTTCTTTTCCTTACCTGATCATCCTAGAAGGACCTACAAGCACATTCCCAGTCCAGCTAGAAAGTCGGCCTGCAAGCGATTGAATATGTACTTGAGATGGATGGTACGTAATGATGACAAAGGAGTGGATTTTGGACTCTGGAACAATATCCAAATGAGTCAATTAGTATGTCCATGTGATCTACACGTGGATAGGGTAGGAAGGAAGCTTGGTTTGATTCAGCGAAAGCAAACAGATTGGACCACCGCTATTCAGCTGACAGAAAATTTAAAGAGACTGGACCCAAAGGACCCAGTCAAGTATGATTTTGCTTTATTTGGCTTAGGGGTAGAGGAGAAATTTTAATTCTCCCATTGAGCTGGATTGTCTCTCCAAGCCTTTAAAGTCTCTAATTGCTCTTCTTTCAAACGACCATCCTTTACCATCTGATCGATCAGTGTTTCATAATCACTTAGGTAGGCTAGATCCACGTTGTGTTGTTTGAAATTGTCTTCAGATATAGGGAATCCATACGTGAAGATGGCAGCCATTCCTAATACATCCATTCCTGCTGCACGTACAGCTTCTGCAGCTTGAAGTGAGCTTCCTCCTGTAGAGATCAAATCCTCTATTAAAACGACTTTAGCTCCCTTTTTTGCTTCTCCTTCAATCTGGTTTTCCATTCCATGACTTTTAGACTTAGCTCGGATGTAGATGAAAGGAATGTTCAGCGCATCTGCAACAAGAGCACCTTGTGGGATACCTGCCGTAGCCACACCTGCGATACATTCTACTTCAGGGTATTGTTTTTTGATAAGTGAAACCAACGCATTCTTTACCTTGGTTCTGACCTCAGGATAAGATAGGCTCAATCGGTTATCACAATAGATAGGGGACTTCCATCCAGAAGCCCAAGTGAAAGGCTTTTCTGGTTGAATTTTAATCGCTTGGATACTAGCCAGAGCATTTGCAATTTCTACGGCCAGGTTATCTTCAAATTTTTGAATGGACATGAAGTGTTATTTTTTGAAAATTCTTACGGTGTGATTTTTACACCCCAGAAATTTTATGTTTTATTTGTGCAAAGCCAACCCTCTCGTGAAAATATTTATAAACGATATTCCTGTTAGTATTATCAGTAACGAAGAATTAGACTCTTCCAAAGAGTTTGACCTGGTGATAGACGGTGCAACAAGCAAATTAAAGCCTAAAAAGTTGATTGATGATGTGCTCATCAATGATGCTTCTCCTGAAAAAGTTGATGAATTACTTCACGTAATGACCGATAATAAGCTTAAAGGAGTAGACTCTATTACGTTTACAAGCGCTGACAAGGAAACAATCATCAAATACATTAAGAAGAAGTTTAAGGTGATTGAGGCTGCTGGTGGCGTGGTGGATAAAGAAGGTAAAATTCTGCTCATCTTCAGAAAAGGCCGATGGGATATTCCTAAAGGTAAAATGGAGAAAGGGGAGAAGAAGCGCGAATGTGCTGAGCGAGAGGTAGAGGAAGAAACTGGGGTAAAAGTCAGAATTGAGAAGAAAATCAATGCCACCTGGCATACGTATGTAAATAAGAAGAAATACGTTCTTAAAAAGACTCACTGGTACGTGATGAAATGCGTGGATGATACCAACATGGGACCTCAGGTAGAGGAGGATATTGATGAAGTAAGGTGGATGACTTTGAGCGAATTGCGTGCTGCATTGTACAATTCTTACCGCTCAATTAGAGTGGTGGTGCAGGAGTATCACAGACTCCTAAAAATACATGATCAGAGTTTATAAGGGATAAACGGTTCTACGTCCCCTCCATATTTGTGCACTTCTCGGATAATACTGCTGCTAATAGGGGCCAATTCTGGTGAAGTAATCAAAAATACCGTCTCCAAAGTTGTATTGAGATACTTGTTAATTTGGGAAATACTATTCTCATATTCAAAGTCTGTAGTATTTCTTAAACCTCTTATCAGGAATTGAGCATCATATTTTCAGCCAAAATGGCCGTAAGCTCATCATAGACGATCACTTTTACATTATCATGATCTTTGAAGGCTTCTTCAATCTTGTTGACCATATAGTCTAGATCAAAGTATCTGGTTTTCTTAGTGTTATGACCTATGCCTATGATAACTTCATCAAATAGGTTTAAACTGCGCAAAACAATGTCCTCATGACCTTTAGTAAAAGGGTCAAATGATCCAGGAAAAATGGCTACTTTTTTCATTATTCGCAGAGGAATATACTGTAGATGTCGAAGTATCTATGATCTTCTACCTCTTCAAACTCAGGGGCGAATTTCAGAAAATTAGGCTTACTTCCAAGTGAGATGTTACGAATGTATTTTTTCAACAGCTCGATATGAGGTGCGTCTGTTTTTATGGCTCCCCAAATAATAAGATTGCTTGTTTTAGGCGACATGCGCAGCTCTTTGAAAACAAGCATGATGTATTTTAGGAAGTCTTCACTCTTTCTAACCGCGAATTGGTTGTAGAATTGAAGCTTTTGATTTTGGCTTACAGCCACATGCAAAAGGCCTTTGTCCACAAAACAGAACATGGCTTTTTCATGGGAGTGATCATCGTATTTAAGGATGCCTTCTATCAAGGCACTACCTTGATGGATCACTTGAATACTTTTGATTTTGTACTGATTCTTAGCCCATGAAATCACTTTCTTATCGCTAGCAAAGATGTTTACAGCACTACTTGCAATGTGCTTATAGTAGTATACTTCTTCGATTTTGGTTTTGATTTCGGCGTTCAGAGCTAGATAGTCACTAGATGCTTCTGGTAAAAAGTAAGAAGCAGGTACTAATGAAAATTTGTGAGTCTTGAAACTTAACTTGATGCTGTCCCAAAGATCGGAACCCAGGAATGGGTGCTTAGCTACAATTTCCTGTATAGCTTCAAGTCTGGTGTTGATCGTCTTGATGTTGTCCAGACGATAATCTTCAATATATAAACAGCTGTTAGTCTGTTTATTAACCACACTAAATGAGAAATCTCTGGTGCCTATCTGAAGGCACAGAGAGTAAGATGGGAGCTTCTCTTTGTCGAAGCCCCCAGCTTTAATTCTTTTGACTAATTTATAAGTCTTTAATGTGGTTGATGCACTCAAAATTATTCCCAGTTACCTGATGTTGTTACACTTGTTCTAGAACCGAATCTAAGTGGTTTTCTTGTTTGATACTCACTTTCTTCATCTCTAGCAGGATTTACAGGAGAAGGGTTAACCACTTCAATAGCGTTTACTTTAACACCACTCTTGTCAATTTTATCTGCCCAGATGTTGAACTTGGTAGCAGGCTCAATTCCAGGTACATAAGGTAACTGTTTTAAGTTAAATCTTGGCCATTTGTCTTTAGTAAATAGAGAGTCAATAACTGGTACAGTACCTAAAGTGTCAGTTACAGTCCAGATACTATCAGCTCCGTATGCTAAAGTTTTGATGAATTCTTTGCTTTCTGTGATGTAGAAACTACCAGTATCAACAAAGTTTATAAGCTTATCCCAATCACTTGTATATTGTCCATTTACACTTAGGTAGGCGATTTCGGCTTCTCGAATCATTTTCAACTGCTCAATAATGCGTGCTTCCATTTTAGCGATACGCTCAGACTCAACTATACTAGAGTTAATTGAGTTGTATAGGTACCATGCTAAGAACAATGCTAAAAGTCCGAAAACTATACTGAAGATTTTTGTCTTGCTCATTTACTGTTAGGTTTTTTGCAATAATAAGGATAATTAGGTTGTTAGTAAAACCCTATTTTTTTGAAATACTTCCAAATTTATAAAAGCCTGACGATTCCACAATCATGCTGGGATGATCTAATTCACTAAAAATGTTGTGTAAGTTGACTTTTGGCATCTTTTTTAGCTCTTCAAAGTCAATCCATCGCATTTCTGTGAGTATTTGCTCGTTTTTTGGAACTTCAGGATCAAAGCCAAGTTTTTCGTTGCCTTCAATTTTTTTCACCAGAAAAAACAATTCAACAGCATGGAATCGATCGTCCTGGTATTCATTGACAAATAAGAACTCACCAACTTCTATGGTTAGATCAGTTTCTTCTTTGAATTCTTTAACCAGAGTAGAATGCGCATTTTGGTCAAACTCAAGTCCTCCACCAGGAGGCGACCAGATAAATCCAGCTGATCCTACACCTTCATGTTTAAGCAACAGGATTTTGGAATCTTCAACTAAAATTCCACATACCCTCACACGTACTTTGTGCTCGTATAACCCTTTACTTACTGTTTCCATCATATTTATCAACAAATTCACATAGTCTTCGTTACCTTTACTGGAAATTATTAAGAATAGAAACTATGAGAGTATTAGCAAGTTTATTCATTTTATTCGTAGGGTTTGGTGTAGTTGCACAAAGTGCTGATGAGCAAACAGACTTAAACGGACCTAAAATTGCATTCGTGGAATCTTCTTACAACTTCGGAGAAATCAAGCAAGGAGAGGTGGTGACCCACGTATTCAAATATGAAAATACTGGAAACGAAGCATTGGTAATTTCTAATGTTAGAACGTCATGTGGATGTACAGCTCCTGATTGGAATAGAGAGCCACTTGCTCCAGGTGAAACTACTGAAATGACCATCAGATTCAACAGTAGAGGTAAAATGGGTGTGCAGAATAAAATCATCACCATCAGCTCAAATGCTGTAAATGCAACTGAAAGAATTGCAATTAAAGGAAATGTGGTTCCTGCAACGACTGCACCTGAGGATGGTGAATAAGTCTTATGACTTAACTAAGTAGATAACTAACAAAATCCATCCACCGATAAAAGCAACACCTCCTAACGGAGTAATTGCACCTAGAATGGTAATATTGGTAATGGAAAGCACATATAGTGATCCTGAGAATATCAGGATTCCAAAAAAGAATAGATAACCCACCCACTGTAAAAGTTGGTGGGTTTTTTCTTTTGATATATTTCCGACGAGAAGTAATGCCAGCGAATGGAACATGTGATACTGTACGGCAGTCTCAAATGTGGCGACTCTTCCATTTTCTGTTAAAATGGGATTAAGGGCATGCACACCAAAGGCACCTATTGCCACAGCCATGCCGCCAAGCACTGCTCCTGTAATTAGAATATTTTTAGCCATAGTTTCTTTCGCCGAAAATTGTGCTACCTATTCGAATCATGTTACTACCACAATCCAAAGCAATCTGGTAGTCACCACTCATGCCCATGGATAGGTATTTTAAATTGAAGTTGTCCAACTGATAGGAGTCCTGTAATTCATCAAAAAGCATTTTCAGCCCTGTGAATTCACGAATGATCTGTGCTTCATTTTCGGTGTTGGTAGCCATTCCCATCAGACCTACCACTCTCACATTGGGTGTTTCTTTTAAGATATTGTTATCCAAAAGTTGCTTCAGCTCCTTTTCATCAAACCCAAATTTGGACTCTTCTTCAGCGATATGAACTTGCAACAAACAGTTGATTATTCGGTCACTTTTTACCGCTTCCTTGTCTACTGCTTTTAACAGTCTTTCACTATCTATGGAATGAATTAGATAGACAAACGGAGCGATGTATTTCACCTTGTTTCGTTGCAAATGACCAATCATATGCCATCGTATGTCCGATGGTAGTTGTTCTTGTTTATCGGTCATTTCCTGAACCTTATTCTCTCCAAAGTCCCTCTGACCATGGTCATAAGCTTCTTGAATGGAGCTGGCAGGTTTGGTTTTACTAACAGCGATTAGGCGAGCTTCATACGGTTCTAACTCAATGTTAATTTTTGAAATGTTATCGGCTATTTTACTCATTGCGGATATAGATTGACGACTACTTGGTTAACTTTAGCGTATAGATAATAGACGAGTTACCAAATTAACGTAAAATTACGCTCTTGAAAAGCAACTAGCTATGGCAATTTTAGGGACACTGCTCAAAAAAGGCATCACCTTGAGAGAAAGTTTGGAACAACAATTTTCTTCTCCGAGCGAATTACAAAAGCAAGAACTAAGAAAACTCCTTATTCATTCAAAACAAACCCAATTTGGAGAACATTACGATTTTGAAGGAGTGTTAAAATCTTTCAAAAGTGATGATGCTGATGAGTTTTATGCTGCCTACAAAAGGTCAGTACCTACTTTCGACTACAATTCTATTTATGATCAATGGTGGCATCTGGCTAAAGATGGAAAGAAAAATGTATGCTATCCAGGTAAAATAAAGTACTTCGCTTTGAGTAGCGGAACTTCTGGAGCTACCTCTAAATATATTCCGATAACTCGTGATATGGTTAAGGCAATACGGAAAACGAGTATTCGTCAGATACTTTCACTTTCCAGGTATGACTTGCCTACTGATCTGTTTACCAAAGGGATCCTAATGCTTGGTGGAAGTACCAATTTGAGGAAAAGTGGGACATACTTTGAAGGTGATTTGAGTGGAATTACAGCTGCTCAAATTCCGTTCTGGTTCCAGCATTTTTACAAACCGGGCAAGCGTATAGCTAAAACCTCTGAGTGGGGGGCTAAGCTCGACGATATTACTAAAAATGCAAAGAATTGGGATATTGGGATCATAGTCGGAGTACCTGCCTGGTTGCAAATATTAATGGAGAAAATCATCAAATATTACGAGGTGGAGACCATACATGATATTTGGCCAAACCTGAAAATATTCGTTCATGGTGGAGTATCCTTTGAGCCCTATAAAAAGGGATTTGAGAAGTTACTAAAAACTCCTTTGCTGTATTTAGAAACCTACCTGGCGAGTGAGGGATTTATTGCTTTTCAGGCATTTCCTGACCGTAAATCCATGCGTTTGGTGATGAATAATGGAATTTTTTATGAGTTTGTCCCGTTCAATGATCAAAACTTTACAGAAGACGGAGAGTTAAAGGAAGGGGCTGAAACGCTACATATAGGTCAGGTAGAGGAGAACAAAGAGTACGCTTTGCTGTTGACCACAAACGCTGGTGCCTGGAGGTATCTTATCGGAGATGTTGTTAAATTTGCATCAGTAAAAGAAGCGGAGATTTATATCATAGGTCGTACCAAGCATTTCTTGAGCTTGTGCGGTGAGCACCTTTCCCTTGATAATATGAACAAGGCGATTGAGCTGGTAAGCGAAGAGCTCAATTTTGATGTAAGGGAGTTTACAGTAATCGGGGAGCCTA
>CAXEKM010000669.1:0-6052 GCA_963996645.1 uncultured Marinoscillum sp. | reverse complement strand
TGAGCTTACCATTACAAGAGTATTATAACAATTGTAATTAACGAGCCAATGTCTATTTCTTCCGCCTACTTCAAAATAGTTCTCCTATGTCTCTTTGCCATTCCTTCCTTCTCGCAGGAATTGACTTCATATCAAGTCATTCTTGATAGCGCTACCAACAACCCTTCTTTTGCTTACGACGCATTTGAATCATATGCTAATCAGCGACCATTAGATTCAACCTTACTTGTTCAATACAAGAAACTGTTGAAGGTCTTTGAGATCAATAATGACTGGAATTATGTTGATCAATTAAATGACAAACTGTTTCACATGAACCCGAAGGAAGGTGTTGAGGAGCAATATCTTGAAGCACTAAGGGTACACATCAAACATCTGAACCGAAGGAATAATTTCGATTCCACGCTCTTATATGTGGAAAGAATGCATGAATTGGCGATTCGGTTCGCAAGCGATCACTATCAATTTTGTGCCTGGATATTTCAAGCAGGTGTTTCTTTGCAGAAAGGAGAGAATGAAAAATCTTTTGACTGCTACTTTAAAGCGCTTGAAATGGCTATTGCCTCTAAAGACACAGTCGACTTATTTACCGCATACAACAATATTTCGTTGAACTATGAACTTATTGATGATTTTGTAAGTGCCAAAAGCTATGCTAAAAAGGCACTATCACTTGAATCTAAATCCATTCAACCGAGTCAATATGCTCAGCATTATTCCAATTATGGCTTGCTGTTGAACAAAATGGAGCAGTACGATTCTGCCATCTGGAGTCAAAGAAAGTCCCTGAGCTATTCCAAACAAGTAAATCTAACTTACGGACTCTTGATTGGCCACTTGAACCTCTCCGTGTCATTGCGGGCAAGTGGAAAAGTCCAGGAGGCTTTGAACGAATTGGATTCCATCACTGATTTAGTTCAGGAATTTAAACAATCCAATATGATAATGCTTGTACAGTTCAATAAGGCGCTGTGTAATGCCGAACTGGAAGATTACCCTCAGGCAATTGCTTATGGGGAAAGGGCTCTGGCTCTGGCTGAAAAAAATGATGCATGGAGGGATATAAGAAATGTCACTCAAAACCTGGCCGACTGGTATGAAAAGGTTGGCAACTGGAAATCTTCATTAAAACGTTTTAAGCAATTCGTCCACGTAAGTGATAGTATAAGAATCGCTTCTGACGAACGGACATTAGGTGAAAATAAATCAAGGGAGGATTTGATCATCAGTAACAACCAAAAGGAACTCTTAGAAACTTCATTGGCTTATGAAAGCAAAGTGAAGACTGGACTGGTTATCCTCTCCTCTTTATTGTTGGTGTTTGTTGGTACCATTGGATATTTCCTGGTTCGAATGCGAAAACTTAATCAGGTAGTTTCCCGACAAAAAGAAGAACTCGAGAATCTCAACGAATTAAAATCGGAGTTCTTTGCCAACATTAGTCATGAGATTCGCACACCACTAACACTTATTCAGGGTAATCTGGAAATGCTGGAGCGTAATGGTTTGGATGAATCTGACCGAAAGCAGAGAACAGCTAATGCCAGACGAAATGCCACACAGCTCAAATACATGATTGACGATTTACTGGACTTGTCAAAATTGGAACTGGGCCAATACAAGTTCATGCCAAGGCTTGTTCAAATGAGGTTGTTTACCAGTCGTATAATTGCTTCATTTCAGTCGTTATCTGATGAGCGTCAGGTTGCTTTGCTTTTTAATTCGGATACAACAGATAGGCTTGCTGCAAGTATTGATGCCCGTCAATTTGAAAAAGTACTGAGCAATTTGTTGTACAATGCTTTTAAGTTTTCTTCTCCTGGCAAAACAGTAGAAGTTCGCCTCGAAGCAACGGAATCAAAAGTGATTCTAAGTGTGATAGATCAGGGGATTGGCATACGGGACGTTGATTTGCCCAACATATTTAATCGGTTTTATAAATCGAGCGATTCAGTGAATGCGGAGGGAAGTGGGCTTGGATTGGCCATTGTCAAAGAAATAGTTGAGTTTCATGAAGGGACGATCAGGGTTGAAAGTACGGATGGAGTTGGCAGTACTTTTACCATTGAAATACCAAGAGCCGATGATATTCAGGATGTCGAGCAGGAGACTTCTGAGCTAATCGCCTCAGCTAGAGCGTTAATTCAGGAAAAATCACTTACCTGGGCTTTGAGCAGACCAAAAATCTTACTGGTAGAGGACAATAAGGAAATGCAGGATTATCTGCATGAAATCTTATCAGAGAGTTTTGACCTATCTATTTGTGGAAATGGAGTAGAGGCCCTTCATTTCCTGGCCAATACTCAACCACATCTCATTATATCTGACGTCATGATGCCTGTAATGGACGGGTTTGAACTGCTACATAAAGTGAAAAATGACCCCACCCTTAAGCCAATTCCCTTTATGCTCCTTACAGCCAGAGGAGGACAGGATGATCGCATGGCAGGTTTGCGACTGGGTGTGGATGATTACATTACCAAACCATTTGATCAGGAAGAGTTATTGATCAAGGTTTGTAACCTGATTGATAATCTTAATGAGCGCCTCAAGTGGGCCAATGAAAATGAGGAGGATACGAAGTTTCCTTCCTCTACGACTTCCTCAGAAGATAATCACTTGGTGGATATGCTTAAGCAATACGTGGAGGAGCATATCACGGATCCCAATCTTTCCGTGCCAGATTTGGCCAGAGAAGTAGGTCTAAGTGAGCGACAACTCTACCGTAAAACAACTGGGATTTGCGGGTTGACACCTAATCAGTTTGTCATGGAGGTGCGATTGCAGCAGGCCAGAAAATTGCTGCTCAAAGGAGAGATTACTAAACTATCTCACCTGGCTTCAGAGGTTGGGATTGGCACATCATCATACCTGTCCAAACAGTTTTACTTAAGATTTGGGAAGAGACCAAGCGATTTTATTAGCTGATTTATATGTTGTAAGTGTCAGATATTCAGTTGATTGTAACTTTATGTCCAATTTGTTCCTAAGATTGGCAGATCTGTTCCTACTAATGGTCGTCTGATTTTTTTACTGCTTTTAAATCACACATATGTTTGGTGAATGTTTCAATCAATCACTGAATTCATATGAAAATCTTTATTACCGCAAAGGAGATTTTATCTACATGGTGGTCCGCTTCAAGAGGAAGTAGGATCATGCATAAAGGATTACGCAAATCTCATGATGGAACTTTTAGTTCGATCAATTCAATTAACAGATACTCACTTTTTGGTGTTCATGCCAAAGAGTTAATGAGAGCAATACTTTTGCTAATGGTATGGTTTGCAGCCATTGCTACACAGGCACAAACGTTCCCGACTGAACCTGTCAATGACGATGCTGATTGTGGCCAGGTACTGGCTTTCGATGGCTCGAATGATTACATTTCTACAGACATAAGCCTTCAGGATGTAAGTTTCTCATTGGAGGCATGGGTTAAACTGAATAGTGTCTCTGGAGAGAATTTCATATTTGGTGCAGGAACTGGTAGTACTAATAAAGGGCTACACGCCGGTTATATTGAGGGTGCTACCAAGATTCGCTTTAGTTTTTTTGGTACAGATACTGACCTGGATGGTACCGTTTCCACTGATACCGAGTGGCATCATTTAGCATTTACTTTCGATAAAGACAATAACAACGAACTAATTATCTATTTTGATGGTGCTGCTATAGCTTCGAAAGAGGGGGGATCCAGCTTTCAGAGCGCTGACGCCTTGAGGATAGGAAGAAATTATTCCTCGGTTTATTTTGATGGGTTTTTAGATGAAGTAAAAGTCTGGAACAGGGCTCTTACGGTGGCAGAGGTTTCGCAATCTGCTTCCGGGACCCACCCGACTGACGTGGCTACTTCGCTCACCGCACATTATGATTTCAATGATCTCGTTGGATCAGAAATCGCTACGGATATTGCAGGAGATCATGACGGGATACTTACCAATATGGAAATTCCGCTTGCCTGGTCAAAATCTGATGGTAATCAACTAACTCTTTGGTATAAGGACGAAGATGGCGATGGCTATGCGGAGAGATTGGCTAGTTGTGATTATCTTTCGGCAACACACACTACTGATTTACCCGGCTTGTCATTAGTGAGTTATTCAGAGTTCGATTGCGAGGATACGGAATCAGGTGCCAATCCTGGAGCTACGGAGATCCTATATGATGGTATAGATAATGACTGTAATGACAATACTCTGGATGAAACATGTGTAAATGAGGCTACCATTTCTATGGGAGGTAATTACTATGAAATAAGGGTTCCGGTTTGGCAAAGCTTTACCATGACCAGCTCAGGTGTGCTAGATATGGTGAGATTCTATTTTCAAACTAATAGTCTCGGGACAAATGTAAGTACAACAGAAGTAAGGATTAGTTTTTACAAAGGAGAGGGCTTGAAAACTTTTCTTGGGTCTTTTGAAGTGAACCCGGGCTTTACAGGTTGGGGATTGCAGATCAGAACTCTTGAAATTCCTGAAGATTTGGAAATCAATTTGATCCAAGGGGAGCAATACTCGGTTTATGTAGAAGGGACTACTAACGGTAGCGCGCTTAAATTAGGGGCGGACGATGACAATTATTCAGGAGGTAGAGTATCATCAGATCCGAATAGGGATATTCAATTTCTTTTGACTTACCTGACTTCTCCTGTTTGGTATACGGATGCTGATGCAGATAATTATGTGGGAGATCCTGTAATCTTCTGCTCTAAACCGGATGAAGGCTACATACTGGAGTCTGATCTTGATGCCACCGGTTTACTTCTAGGGGACTGTGATGATAATAATTTCTATGTTAATCCGGGAGTAACTGAGATAAAAGGGGATGGGTTAGATAACGATTGTGACCCTTCTACCACAGATTTAATAGTGGTCACACCACGCAATTTGACCAATGTGTGTGGCCAAGTGTTGAGTTTTGATGGCTCGAATGATTATATCGCTACCGATATTGGTCTTCAGAACCAAAGCTTCACTTTGGAGGCTTGGGCCAAACTGGATGAGGCATCTGGTACTAGTTATATATTTGGAGGAGGTAGCAGTGGTTCAAATAACGGACTTCATGCTGGTTACATAGCAGGAGATGACAAAGTTCGTTTCAGCTTTTATGGAAATGATCTGGATGCTGTTGTTTCACCAGATACAGAATGGCATCACCTGGCCTTTACATTTTTGTATGATGCTACTCAGACTAATATTGTCAGGAAAATCTATCTGGATGGGGTAGAAATAGCATCACAAACCAACATACCGGCCTATAACAATAGTGGCACTTTAAAGATTGGGCAAGGATTTAGTGGCAATTATTTTCCTGGACTTGTGGATGAAGTGAAAGTCTGGAACCGACCCCTTACCGCTTCGGAAGTGTCTCAATCAGCAGCGGGAAATCATCCTTTAGATGTAGCAACTTCACTTGTTGCCCATTATGATTTTAATGATCTTGGTGGTTCATCAATTCTAACAGATATCGTTGGTGATCATAATGGTGCCCTGATCAATATGGATGCTGACACTGACTGGATAGATGCTGATGGAAGTGTGGCGGGTCAGACTTGGTATGCAGATGTGGATGGTGACGGGTATATGATAGGAGTAATCAAAAGTTGTACAGCGCCTGATGATGGAGTTACTTATTTTGATGATCCTGAGACAGATTATGGAAGTTTCCTTGGTTTTGACGACTGTGATGATGGCGATTCTTCTGTACATCCAGGTGCTACTGAAATTTCGTTGGATGGCATTGATAATGATTGTGATGAGAGTACAAGTGATTTGTTGGATGCCCCTGTTAATGATGATGGCGATTGTGGTCAGGTGCTGAGTTTTGATGGCTCGAATGATTACATTTCTACAGATATAAGCCTTCAGGACGTAAGTTTCTCATTGGAGGCATGGGTTAAACTGAATAGTGTCTCTGGAGAGAATTTCATTTTTGGTGGAGGAACTGGTAGTTCTAATAATGGACTTCACGCGGGTTATATTGAGAATACTACCAAGATTCGCTTTAGTTTTTTTGGTACAGATACTGACCTGGATGGTACCGTTTCCAC
>CAXEKM010000668.1:0-3297 GCA_963996645.1 uncultured Marinoscillum sp. | reverse complement strand
GATGAGGAGGATGACGTAGAGATGGATTCTGTCATTCAGTTTTTCCTTGAGTTCTTCTATGGCGTTTTCGATGTGGATAAAGATGGCTTTATTTCACTCTATGAATCGATGGAACTCTTCCAGCTGTTTGGACTCCCTCTTGAGAAATCTAAAACTTTCTTCAAAGACTTGGACTCCAACGCAGATGGCCACGTCTCTCGTTATGAGTTAATGAATGCTGTTGAAGTGTTCCTTACTTCGGATGACCCGGAAGAACGTGGGAATTGGGTCTTCGGAGAGTTTGATTACTAGCCTTTCTTATTGATCTAATTACTGGGTAGGGTATTCCAAAATCCGCTCGTTGTATGGTTGTCAACTAAACTAAACCAACCATATGATCAAGGTTTTACTTTTATCCTTTCTCATGTCTTCAGTATCTACTGAAGAGGTCTTTCACTCAGAAGTAGTCGCTGAAGTACGGATTGATAATTTTCAAAACGAGCTATTTGTAGAAGTACTTCTTGATAAGCGAATGCTTTCTACAGTTCTAATCACAGAAGCTGACTGCCAGCCCCAGGAAATGCTTTCAAAATGTGGGAGTGAATACCTTCAATCGAAATTGAAGCTTATTGCTGATGGGCAAGAACTAGAGCTTGTCTCTCCAGAAATGGAGGTTTTTCAAAAGCAAGTAATGTATCGCTACTATTTGGGTGATCTCGGAGAACCTGTGTCCGAGCTAGAAGTTTCCAGCGATTACATGTTTGATATGCACGAGCACTCTATCGTGAAGGTGAAGGTGGGAATTGGGAATACAAGCAAGTCATTTAACCTATCTGCCACCAAAAGAACTATTCAGACCAACATCATCTAATTCAACTTAATATGAAATCAATTTACCTATTGTTAGTGGCTGTGCTAAGTGGTCACTTGCTGTCAGCACAGTGTAATTCTTCAGAAATATTTGCTGTAGAAGATGCTAACGCGTACTGCTTCGAAATAGATGGAAATGTACGTTATGTTTATTCCAATAATTATCCGGATCATGACGATGATTACAATCAGGATTTCTTCACGTTAACAGCGGGAGATTACGAATACTATATGTGTGCATATCCGGAAGAGGCGGATGCTTTTACACCATTGTATGAGGAAACAGAAACCACTGTAGGGTGCGAATACAACTATGAGTTTGGGGTTTCCATCAATGGCGTTCGTTATGACCCGAACTCGGCAGTCACTTTTGTAAATACAGAAGATAATTCAAATAATATAGAATGGCATGTAGAAGCTACCTCGACTGAGAATAGCATTGGAGTGAGTATGGGACAACTCAATGGAGGTCACTTAAATGCCAGTGGTATCTATCATTATCATGCTGTGCCAACAGATTATTTTACGAATGATCTGGGAATAGATGGATCTGATCACTCGTCAATAGTGGGTTATGCAGCTGATGGTTTTCCTATCTACTATAAATATGTTTACACTGATTCGGAGGATGCCTTAAGTGCTATAACTTCAGCTTCATCTGGCTATACTTTAAAGTCTGGAGACCGTCCGGGTGATGGATCTACTGCTCCTGATGGTCCTTATGATGGGAATTACTATGAAGATTATGAGTATAGTTCTGCAAATACCATTTTGGATGAATGTAATGGGCGCTATGGCGTAACTCCTGACTACCCATACGGGACGTATTATTATGTCATTACGGATGAGTATCCATACATTCCACGATGTTTCAAAGGAACTCATGTGGATGATTCATTTAGAGTAGGGCCAACTGCGGCTTGTTCGCCATCTGCTTCAACTACTTCAACAAATTGCGCAGCAGCTGTAACAGGCTGCATGGACCCATTTTCTGATAATTACAATGCGAGTGCCACAGTAGATGATGGAAGTTGTTCCTATTCTACTATTACCTGGAGTGGTTCCTGGAGCAATGGTACTGGCCCCGGAGATGGTAATCATGTGATCATCTCAGCGGATTATGATTTTTCTGCAGACGGTAAATTTTCTTGCGATAACCTGACTATTTCCAGTGGAGCTACCCTTACTGTAGACACGGAGGAGGCTTTGGTTGTTTATGGAAATCTAACGAATAGTGGAAGTTTAGTCGTTGAATCAGGAGCGTCGTTGATAACCTATGATGGAACAACTTTTTCAGGAAATGATGTGATCATCCATAGAACTACCAGATACGCTGATGGTAAATACAGTTTTGTAGGAACTCCAGTCAATCAAACGGTATCACTTACAGGCTCTGATCTGGGAAGTACCGTATACAGTTACAATGAAACAACCGCTTATGGAGGTGATCAGGGATTGAGTAGATGGGAAAATGCAGCTTCTGATGAGTTGGTACCAGGTAAAGGCTATGCACAGGCATTCCAACAAGAATTGATATTTACAGGAACTCCAAATGATGGTGCGATCACTGTAACTGGAACATTTACAGATAGAACGAATGACAATGTAGAAGGCTGGGTGCTCGTTTCTAATCCTTATCCATCAGCCATAAGTGTGGCAGCTTTCTTAAGTGAAAATGCTCACTTAACAGGTGCTGTATATTTCTGGGATGATAACAATTCTCAGTCAGCCAGAGGGTCGAATGCCGATTATATTGTAGCGAATGCCATTGCAACTACTCAAACGTCCCAAGCAGGAAACGATGATCGATACAATTACCATATTGGGTCAGGTCAGGGCTTCTTTGTAAAACTATCTTCAGCCAGTAACCTGGATGTTGTCTTTACCGAAGATATGAGGGTGAGTGATAGTAACTCAGACGGTAACTTCTTTAGATCAGCCTCTGCTAATGTACCTGTGATACGAATCAATCTAACAGATGAAGAAGGATTGTTCAAGCAAACAGTCATTGGTCAGATTGATGGACTGGTATCTACAGAAATCAACAAAACGTATGATGCTGCCGCAATCAACAGCGAGTTTGATGAGGCTATTTACTCTTATAAAACTGGTAAACCATTGGCGATTCAAGGTGCTGATCTGAAGCTCGGAGCTATCGATATAGGTATCAATATCAGTGAAATAGGTTCTTATCAGCTGAATGCGGAAGTGGAGAATGGTTATGAACTGGAATTGATTGATCGTTTGACTGGTGAGACAGTTTCTTTGAATGAGACTTATTTCTTTACCTCAACAGCAGGATACCATACAGATCGATTTGCTATTAAGTTGGTCAATAATGTGTTAGGTGCTGGTAACGATGCGCGTCAGATTTATGCTTCAGAAGATATGCTCTATGTAAGGCTTTTGGATAATGAGTCTAAAATGATCACCGTTTTTGACCTTGCG
>CAXEKM010000667.1:0-2793 GCA_963996645.1 uncultured Marinoscillum sp. | reverse complement strand
GAAAACAACAGAATATTAAGCGAACAAGGCATAGAGGCATTTTGTGAAATCGATGTCGTCAATGATGTTCAGAATGGTATCTTCATCGTCTCCCAGGCCAATGGTATCGCCGGGCTTCAATCCAATACCGTAATGTTCTCCAATGGACGTGGAAACGGCGATGATTCTACACCTCCATTTGCTAACATCTGGGTAGTAGGTGCTAATGCTAATGGCAAGCTCTACGTGCAGAATAATGGTGTCAACCTGGTGGTTACTCCAGATGTATTCGACAATAACTGGCACCATGTGGCAGTAGTATTGAAGCGCATCGCAAATACCACCGTTTATGTGGATGGTAATCAAGCAGCATTTACTTCTAGTAGCAATGTTGGTGGATTTACGGGAGCACAGTTTGCGCTAGGTGCACGTCAGTTCTATTCGGGAGGTACATACTCATACGATCGCCACTTTACAGGCCGAATCGACGAATTCAGATTGTGGAAACTAGCACGTACAAAAGAGCAATTAGAACTGGATAGAAACGCTGCATTGAAAGGTGATGAAATCGGTTTGATGGCTTATTTGCCATTTGATGACTATGACATCAATCAGATTTTACAGCCTTCTTTAGCATCTAACACACCTGAAGATGATCTGACCGCTACTGCAAGTAGTGGATCGGCAGATAATAGTGATGTTCCGAATCTGAAAGAGCCAAGACCTGTACAGAATGTTGGTTTCAACTGGGTAGTGAACGAAGATCAGATCATCCTTAACCTTACAGATGATCCATCGGTCATTGAGAAAACGGTTCTTGAAATCACTGTTCAGAATATTGAAGATTTAAACCAAAACAGGCTCGCTTCTCCAATTACCTGGACAGCCTATGTGAACAAGAATACAGTTCTTTGGGATGAGCAAGTGGTGAATCTTGAGAAGTTGCTTTACGAAGAGCTTACTTTCTCAGTGGACATTCTCAACCTGGGAGGTACAGAGCAGACTTACGAGATTTCTAATATTCCTAGCTGGTTAGTTATTGATCAACCTACAGGCAACCTGCTTCCAAACAGCAGTAAAACGCTCAGGTTTACGGTGAAGGAAGCTACCAATATTGGTGAGTATGAGCATTCCTTGTATTTGAGCTCTGATTTTGGCTTCCAGGAGAAGTTTGATATCAACTTGAGAGTGTATCAAGAAGCTCCAGACTGGGCTGTTGATCCTGAGTCTTTCGAATATGGCATGAGTGTAATTGGTGTTTTGGATGTGAATGGCATCATTTCTACGGATCCAAATGACATCATCGCGGCTCATTACGGAGGAGAAATCAGAGGAGTTGCCAACCTTGAGTATGTAGCTGCTTATGACAAATACATCTTCTTTATGGATGTGTATTCTAATAAGTCCAATGGTGAGACGCTAGATTTCAAAGTTTGGAACGCTGACGAAGGAAAGATCCATGTCAACGTAACCCCACAATTGGATTTCTTAAATAACAATGTGGTTGGTAGTCCATCAAGTCCTCAAGTATTTACTGTAAGAGATGAAATATTGGTGACTTATAACATGAAACAAGGTTGGAACTGGGTTTCATTCAATGTAACAGCTGACAACATGGTGAATTCCAATCAGATCTTTGGAGGATTGACCCTCACAGAAGGTGATTTGATCAAGACGATTGACAAGTTTGATCAGTATGGAATGGAAACCGGATGGATTGGTGAAGTGACCAATCAGGGAGGTCTTGATGTGTACACTGGATACAAAATGAAGTTGGGAGCAGCTCAGTCATTTAACATCTCAGGTACTCAGGTGAAAGTCGATACAGTGGAAATTCCATTAGTCACTGGTTGGAACTGGATAGGTTATCCTTCTTCGCTAAACATGGAGGTAAACACAGCTCTTGGCAACATGAACTTTACCAACAATGACTTCATCAAAGGACAAAATGGATTTGCTCTGTATGATGACAAGCTGGGTTGGATTGGTAGTTTGGAGTTCATGGTTCCTACCAAAGGTTATATGCTTCAAGTAGCTAGCCCTGGAACATTGACATTCCCTGATCCTGCATTGCTGAGAACAGACAATAATGTGACCTCAGAGCCTATTTCAGCTCCAGAAGAATGGAACGTTGACGTTTACAAGTTCGCTAAATCCATGTCGATTGTTGCTCAAGTCAACCTATGTGAAAGTTCAAGTAGAGCCGGAGATTATCTGGGAGTATTTGTAAATGGAGAGTGTAGAGGTTACACCCCAATCTATGAAAATGCTGATTTAGATAATGGACTATTCTTCCTTACTGCACACGCAGAAGCCAATGAAGAGACACTTGAATTCAAATATTTCAGTACTGATTTAGGAGAAGCGTTTGCGTTGGATCGCAAGGAGGTATTTGTGTCAGATGCGCTTAAAGGATCGGTAAATGAGCCAATCAGTTTAAGCATGACTGATGAGAAGGCTTGTGCTCGAATACTTGCAGCTCAGCTTGAAAAAGCCGGAGTAAGCATCTATCCTAATCCATTTGAGTCTGGTTTGAATATTCAGCTAAATGCGAATGCATCGCTACCGCTTAAACTTCAGTTCACTGACCTGGCTGGTAGACTTGTAGATGAAGCAACCGTGACTTCTAAAAAATATGTTTGGGATGGTCGCTCAAGTACGGGAGCTCTATTGCCTGATGGCATTTACATGGTCCTTCTGGACAATGGTGTAGAGCAATTCCGATTCAGAGTAATTAAAGAGACCAAATAACCGACACCAACATGAAAAAATATATCATTTTAACAGTAACACTATTTGCGATGCTGAAGAGCT
>CAXEKM010000666.1:0-3538 GCA_963996645.1 uncultured Marinoscillum sp. | reverse complement strand
GAAAACCTGCCAAAGGTCATTTGCAGCAGTGAACGGCCCGTGCCTAAGGCATCTATGAATTGCTTGGGTTTAGCATTTCTACTGTAAGGCCAAAATCTCGTTCCGGTCCCTCCAGCCATTATCACTACATGTAAATTCTTGTTCATAATCTTTCTTGAGGAATTATCCCTATTCTGGTTTATTTTCGACAAAGATACCAAAAACATCAACCTGGCATAGTCGCCAACGTCATATTGAAAATAGTCGGCTTGAACTTTAAGTCTATTATTTATTTTATGTAAATTATAAGAAGGTAAAAGAAACTTTTGCGGAGATGGAGATAGGCGAAGACAACACCCTCAAAAGTACCTTGAAGAAAGTATTCGGTTACGACACTTTTAGAGGTACACAAGAACAAATCATTCAAAATGTCATGGATGGCAAAAATACTTTTGTCATCATGCCAACAGGAGCTGGTAAATCCTTATGTTATCAGTTGCCTGCAATAGTGAAGGACGGCACGGCAATTGTTATATCACCTTTGATTGCTTTGATGAAAAATCAAGTGGATCAAATGAATGCTGTAGGAATAAACGCGAAGTTCTTAAACAGCACATTGAGTAAAGGTGAAATCACCAAGGTGAAGAAAGAAACTCTGGCTGGGGAAGTGAAGCTGCTTTATGTGGCTCCTGAATCCCTTACCAAAGAAGCAAATATCGATTTCCTTAAGCAGGCCAACATTTCGTTCGTTGCTGTGGATGAGGCACACTGTATTTCTGAGTGGGGGCATGACTTCAGACCTGAATATAGAAGGATAAAAAGTATTATAAAGGATTTTGGAGATATCCCAGTAGTAGCTTTAACAGCAACAGCTACTCCTAAGGTGCAGATGGATATTGCCAAGAATCTGGAAATGGAAGAAGCTCAGGTTTTTCAGAGCTCATTTAATAGAACAAACCTGATCTACGAGGTAAAGCCTAAAAAACAGGCGAAAAAGCAACTGGTCAAATTTGTCAAAGAGCATAAAGGTGAATCAGGAATTGTTTACTGTCTGAGTAGAAAGAAAGTAGAAGAGATTGCAGAGTTCCTGAAAGTGAATGGGGTGAATGTAGCACCATACCATGCAGGTATGGAGGTAAATATTCGTATGAAAAATCAGGATGCTTTCTTGAATGAGGATGTAGATGTAATCGTTGCAACCATTGCTTTCGGGATGGGGATTGATAAGCCAGATGTGCGATATGTTATTCACTATGATGCTCCAAAGTCAATAGAAGGGTATTATCAGGAAACTGGAAGGGCAGGTAGAGATGGCATCACTAGTAAAGTGGTCATGTTCTATAGCTATAATGACATCCTGAAGCTGGAGAAATTCAATAAGGATAAATCCGTCACAGAACGCGAGAATGCACGGTTCTTACTGGATGAAGTAGCACTATACGCTGATTCTGGAGTATGCCGTAGGAAACAGTTGCTACACTATTTCGGAGAAGAGTGGAAAGTTGATAATTGTGAGGCTTGTGATAATTGCTTGCATGAACGCCAGCATTTTGAAGGTGGCGAATATGCGAAATTGGTGATTGACGCTGTGAGGCTTACTGAAGAGCGATTTGATAGAAATCATATAGCAAGTTTGCTGGTTGGTGAAAAAACAGAGCATGTACTTAGTTATAGCCATGACCAGCTGAGCGTATTTGGTGCTGGTAAAGATCATGATCAGCGATTCTGGAAATCAATTATCCGTCAGACTCTTCTCAATGAATTCATCAAAAAAGATATAGAGCACCCTGGAGTATTTCAATTAACTCAAAAAGGGATAGACTTCTTAATTGATCCTTTCAAAGTAGAAATGGTTAAGGACCATGAATATGAATCAGAAGGTGAAGAAGAGGAAATAGAAAAAGAGACTATTAATACCACAGCTTACGATAAGAACCTTTACGATATGATAAAGGCGCTGCGTAAGAAAGTGGCTAAGGAGAAAGATCTTCCTCCGTATGTAATCTTCCAGGAGCCATCTATGGAAGAAATGGCGACACTCTATCCAATGACCATGGATGATCTAATCAAGATTGTTGGTGTAGGAGAGAGTAAAGCCCGCAAGTTTGGTAAGCCATTCCTGGCAATGATCGAGAAGTATGTAGATGAAAATGATATCATGACTGCTTCTGATGTATTGGTGAAGTCTTCTGGAGCGAAATCTAAAAACAAGATTTTCATTATTCAGCAGATCGATAGACAAATCGATTTAGAGGAAATAGCTGAGTCAAAAGATCTGAAATATGAGGCTCTGATCTCATAAATTGAAAACATCTGTTATGGAGGTACCAAGCTTAATTTGGACTACTACATCGATCAATTATTAGATGATGATCGCCAAGATGATATTACCGATTATTTCATGAATGCTGAAAGCGATAGCATAGAAGCTGCTATGGAAGAGTTGGGTGAATATTACTCTGAAGATGAAGTTCGTTTGATGCGAATCAAGTTCATGTCCGAGCACGCTCATTAAAATTCACTTTTAATCCATACATATATACTCAGGGTGTAGAATTAGTTTCTATTTTTGAAACTTGTTTTCAGTGAAATAGAAAAATCTACATCATGAATATTTTAGTGATTGGCTCTGGAGGAAGAGAACATGCGTTGGCATGGAAAATGGCGCAAAGTCCAAAATGTGATAAATTATACATTGCTCCGGGTAATGGAGGGACAGGCGATGTGGCGACAAATCTAGATATAGATCCTAAAAATCATGTAGCGGTAATCAATGCTGTCACTCAATATGAGATTGATATGGTGGTTATCGGTCCTGAAGACCCATTGGTAAATGGATTAGCTGATGATTTAAAGTCAGCGCATAAAAGACTGTTGGTCGTTGGTCCTGGTAAAACCGGTGCTATTCTGGAAGGAAGTAAGCAGGTTGCCAAAGACTTCATGAAGAAGTATGGAGTTCCTACCGCTGCTGCCGAGGTATTTGATGAAACCAATATCGAAGAAGGATATAAATTTCTGGAATCATTAGAGCCTCCATACGTACTGAAAGCAGATGGCTTAGCTGCAGGTAAAGGTGTGTTGATTACAGAAGATCTTGCCGAGGCAAAACAAAATCTGGACGACTTAATTATCAACAAGCAATTTGGTGATGCAAGCGCCAAGGTTTTAATTGAGCAATTCCTAAAAGGTATCGAGCTATCAGTTTTTGTTTTGACAGATGGTAAGGACTATGTTATTCTACCTGAAGCGAAAGATTATAAGCGAATTGGTGATGGCGATACTGGTTTAAATACCGGTGGCATGGGGGCTGTTTCCCCAGTTGTATTTGCTGATAGAAGCTTCATGGAAAAGGTGGAAGAGCAAGTTGTGAAGCCAACCGTTCGAGGAATTCAAGAAGAAGGAATGGACTATTGTGGTTTTATCTTCATTGGTTTGATGAACCAAAGTGGAGAGCCATACGTGATTGAATACAATGTTCGAATGGGTGATCCTGAGACAGAAGTTGTCATTCCAAGAATAAAGAGCGATTTGGTTGAATTGCTAGAAGCTGCCGCAGAAG
>CAXEKM010000665.1:0-2237 GCA_963996645.1 uncultured Marinoscillum sp. | reverse complement strand
TGTCAAAGGTTAGATGATTGGATAATACAGTTATTGATTGAAACTTTCTAGTATTTTTGAAGCAGGAAAATCATCAACTTTGGCAGGTTTAAAAGAAGACCCTACATTCAATATTTATTCGGAACGGTCCAGCTTCAAGTGGATTGTATTGGCTATTTCTGTGGTGATTAGTGCAAGTTCTATTGTCTATACCAGCCAGCTAGTACAAAAAATTCGTGCACGAGAAAGTAAGCAGATTGCTTTATATGCAAAAACACTCGAATACTTGTCTCACGAGGAGGAACTTCCTAATGCAGTATTTATCCTGGAAGAGATCGTTGATGCCAACAATACCATTCCAGTGATTGTGGCCAATGAATATGGCGAGCCTGACTTTTATAAAAACATTCCAAAAGCGGATGGGATAAGTGATCCTACCAAAAGGAAAGAATTTTTGTTGAATGAGATTCAAGAAATGCGCGATCAGCATGAGCCCATTTTGGTGACTCTTGCGGATCAGGGTCAAATTCTAGGTTATCTAACGATCTACTATAAGAATTCGCAACTCCTGGCTCAGCTAAAGTATTATCCATACATCCAACTATCTGTTATTGCCATTTTTGGACTCATCGTATTTGCTGTATTCAACTATTCCAGAACTGCTGAGCAAAACAGGGTTTGGGTAGGGATGGCAAAAGAAACAGCTCATCAGTTAGGGACACCTTTGTCTTCTTTACTCGCTTGGACAGAATATTTTAAGGAACAGTTTCCTGATCATCGAGATGTGTTTTTGGAATTGGAAAAAGACGTGGATCGATTAGAAATGATCACCGAGCGCTTCTCCAATATTGGTAGTGTGCCTCAGCTTAGAGAGGAGAATGTGCCTGATGTAGTTACTGAAGTGGTAAAGTATCTTCAGAAAAGGATTTCCAGAAAGGTATCAATTGAAATAGAGACATTCCCATCAGATGACATACTTGGAGCATTGAATCGATCATTATTTGCCTGGGTTATCGAAAACATCATCAAAAATGCAGTTGATGCCATGGGTGGAGTAGGCAGTATTCATGTAAAGATCATGAAGGTCAGCGAAGGCATGGTGTCTATAGATATCAGTGATACAGGGAAGGGAATTGCAAAAAATAGAATCAAGCAAGTGTTTGAGCCCGGCTTCACCACCAAGAAGCGTGGATGGGGTTTGGGGTTGACGCTAACTAAAAGAATAGTAGAGAATTACCACGGCGGAAAGATCTTTGTGAAGTCCTCAGAAGTGGATAAAGGAACAACTTTTAGAATATTACTGAAAACATAGTGAGTTTTCAACTTCATTTTTTTCAGTTAATCAATTTTAGGTTAATTTCGCACTCGATTCGAGATACGCTGATTTAAATCAATAAATAATGGCTAATACAGGTAAAATTACCCAAGTTATCGGTCCAGTTGTTGACGTAAGCTTTGAAGCTGAAGGCTCTAAGCTGCCAAACATCATGGATGCATTGCAAATCACTAAGAAAGATGGTACCAAAGTAGTATTAGAGGTACAGCAGCACTTAGGAGAAGATACTGTTAGAACCATCGCGATGGATGCAACTGATGGTATGATGCGAGGAATGGAAGTAGAGGACTTGGGTAGCCCAATTCAAATGCCGATTGGAGATGACGTAAAAGGTCGTCTATTCAACGTGGTAGGACAGGCTATCGATGGTATTCCACAACCTGCTACTACTAAAGGTTTACCAATTCACAGACAAGCACCTAAGTTTGAAGACCTATCTACTTCAACAGAGGTTCTTTATACAGGTATTAAAGTTATTGACTTGATCGAGCCATACGCAAAAGGTGGTAAGATTGGATTGTTCGGTGGTGCCGGTGTAGGTAAAACCGTATTGATCCAGGAGTTGATCAACAACATTGCAAAAGCTTACTCTGGTCTTTCTGTATTTGCCGGTGTAGGTGAGCGTACTCGTGAGGGTAACGACCTTCTTCGTGAGATGATCGAAGCTGGTATCGTTAACTATGGCGAAGACTTTAAACATTCAATGGAAGAAGGTGGATGGGATCTTTCTAAAGTGAAAACTGAAGATCTTAAAGAATCTAAAGCAACCTTCGTATTCGGACAGATGAATGAGCCTCCAGGAGCACGTGCTCGTGTAGCTCTTTCTGGTTTGACCATTGCAGAATATTTCCGTGATGAAGAAGCTGCGGATGTACTGATGTTCATCGACAACATTTTCCGATTTACTCAGGCAGGATCAGAG
>CAXEKM010000664.1:0-2962 GCA_963996645.1 uncultured Marinoscillum sp. | reverse complement strand
GAATAAGAAGGCTTACTAAAAAAATTACGGACAGTGATATTCGACTCATCTAGGCTCTAACGACGTAATCGTGAAAAGATTATATCGCAAAATTAGGCCTTTTGATCAAAGGTCTTGCAAAACATCTGAAATATTGGAAGCTTATCAATTCCTATCTGCTCTCCTATCTTCAACATCTGCAAGTATTCATTTCTTCCTATGTGTCGATTCGTACTAATGATTTCTTCATCATTTTCCAAGAAGAAACTAGCGATGAATCGAATCAAGATATAAGGTGTATCAAGTACTTCTCTTCGATATTCCTCTGTTGAGACAACCTTATCATGATCAAAGTTCTCTTTTTCCATACTCGCCATATCAAAAGAAGTATGCATGGCTACATTGAGCACATGGAAGAACTTGTCCGACCAAATATCATATTTTTTCAAAAGAAACTTCATGGCATACACCACAGGATCTTTTTTCATGAAATACCCTCCTTTGGAGAGTTTACGTGCTTTCTTATTTAAAGCTAACTCTTCAAACAAGCTTACAGAACCATCAGCAAGAGCCACCCCAACAGTTGGTGACATCATGATCAACGAAAAGAAATCATGCTCATTAATTTCAAGATAAGGAGCTTCTGTTTTACAGAAATCTTTTCTTAAAGCTTGTGTTGCCTCCAGCACTTCTGGAATTGCCACCATTGTTTCTATTTCGTATTCTGTGAACATCTATACTTTTGAGTTAGGATGAATGCCTGAAAATAGTTAAAAACTTCAAGTAATGAAAAAGGGCCAGAAATATCTGGCCCTTTTTCTTATACTATCATCTTTATGATTAATCTTCCGTATCGGCTTCTGATGGCTCTACAGCAATAATATCATCATATATAGCCTTATAACGGCTTTTCACTTCTTCATCAGATTTTAATGCCTTTTTCAAATCATTGTATAATCCAACACCAATATCAGACTTAATCTTACCAACGTAAACTTCTTTGAAATTGGCCTTCTTGTCTTCTATTTTTTGTTGGATAGCCTTAAACGCTTCGATAGCTGCTGGGTCTGCTTCCACTGCAGAAAGATCAGAAGCTTTGGATAGCTCATTGTAAGTGCTGATATCAAGTGATTCAGAATTATCCAACCATGTGGTAATAGAATCTTTCACAAGGTTCTGAAGCATTAAAGTTTCTCCTTCAGCCCAGGCCATCACAGTTGCATATTTGGTTAAGTCTTCGTCTGAAAATGACTGTTCCTCTTGAGCCTTCACATTAAACATCCCTACAAGAAGTAAAATCATCAGTACGCTCTTCCTCATAATAACTTAATTTTTGTTTAGATTTTTTCTTTTACTACTGACAATACTATCAATCGGTTAAGGAAAATCCCAACAAAATTTGGATTATCTGGCAGTTTCCAATGAATGATACATATGAAAAACTGTTTCATTCCGAGCTACATCAAAACTGAAATTTACCTTTTCAGTTTGCCCCTTGGGTCCAATGGTTTTTAATGTAACATCATTAACTCCCTCATTTAAAGGCACTCGTGTGTAGTAGATACTGTGAGGTATTGTTTGCCAGTTACGCGTATCTGCTTTTTCCGTTGCGGCGTTAACAACCCCTACCAGCAATGACAATCCTTCACGCAAAGCTTCTTCTTGTTTTTCTTCTTTGGTCTTCTCCTTATCGCTTCCACCAATATCTCCACGTATTGCCGCTTCGACAGCCTTTTTGGTAGCTGCTCTTAATAAACCTTTTGTTAACTCCTGAATCATGCGTTCATCCAAAGTTTTGTGTGCAATTGCATTCACATCTTCACCTAGTTGCAGTTTGTATTGGTGCCGATCAGATGTTTCGATTAAAGCACGCTGATAGAACTCATTGCGATCCTTATACTTAGGAAAGGCTATTCTGAACAACCTCAAATCAGTTAACTGTTGCTTTTGATGTGGATCTGAAAGCTGATACGGAAAGGAGAAGTTGTAATCTTCATTAACGAAAGTAACAAAACCATCTCCACCATCCAGTGCGGTAAAGTTAATAGACCATTCATTTTTCACTGGCCCTAAACCATTCTCCCAAAAGAAAACCAACTCTTGATTATTCGCAGAATTTCGATCATAGGTTAACCCAAACTGCTTTTCGTAAAAGTCTAGCTCCGTATCAAACCCATTGAGATAAGCGGTTCTTAGGATATCCTGCTTTAATTGGTCTGGAACCCCTACATTGAAAAGTTTAGCATAGTCAGTTTGATAAATATCAAGAGAATTTCTGTAGGCAATAAATGCATTGTTCTCATCTCCCGATGCTTCGTAAATGATACCCATCAAGTTATGAATAAAGGCATCTCGTTTGTACTTATTATCCCCTTTGTATTGATCACTCAGTTCATTCAAACGAAGATTTAAGCGTCTACACTCAACCAGAGCAGCCTCATAGTCCTTCATTTTTAAGTAATTCAGCGACTTATAATAGAGAAGCAACAAATGCTCATGATCTTCACCAGGATAAGTGATCGTTGTGGGATTGACTAAAAAGGATGCCGCAATATTGGCGTAATTCTTCGTGTAGTCTTCTCCAAATAAGTATGCCTTTTCTAGCCATTCGTTACTTTCTTCGTAGTTCCCTAGCATGCTATTAACTACTCCCTGATTGGCAAAATATAAGAACTGAGCTTTCTTTCGCCCTGCCTTTTTATTTTGATCCAATACTTTCTTGGCAGCTTCAATATTGCCCATTTCAAAATCCTGATTAAACTCAGAATTGATTTGGTAATAGGTGGCACAGGAAAATGAAAAAAGAATCAGAAGGCCAATAAGCAAAGTATTGACCATCTTAATTTTCATACTCAAAGTGGTTTGTCTTCCTTAGTTTTTGATGTATTTCTTGATCTCTTTATCACCAATCCATACTTTTTCGTTGGTTTCAAGGTTAGCCAACTCTAAATTAACTTTATAGCTCACTACCTTTTCATTTTTG
>CAXEKM010000663.1:0-3061 GCA_963996645.1 uncultured Marinoscillum sp. | reverse complement strand
TAGAGGCGATCAAAGATGGTATCAATAGATGTGGTATCTACAAGTATATCACTAAGCCATGGAACTTTGATGAGATGAAAGGTGTGCTCGATAGAGCAATGGAAACCTATCAGCAGTCTCAGGACAGTGAAGAGCACCTCAAAGATCTAGAGGATACTAATACCGAGCTTGAAAGAAGAGTTAAAGAAAGAACTGAAGAAATCAATAAGATCAATAAGCGATTGATTGATAGTATTCGATACGCTGGTCTTCTTCAGCAATCTATGTTGCCGAACGAAAGATATTTGAATAGAATCTTCAGAGATCATTTCGTTATGTACCGTAGTAAGTATCTTTTCAGCGAAGAGTTTATATGGACTACTAGTTTGAACTTTAGATCTGAAGATTACACAGTAGTAGCAGTTATTGAATTTGATGGTAAAGGGATCGTAGGTTCTCTGAAAACATTGATAGCTGATTCAGTGCTTAATGATTTGATTCAAGATCGTAAGATTTTCCACTCTGGTGATATTATTAAAGAATTGACACAAGAGTTGGATGCTGCAGGAAGTAAAGAACTACAGTGTGAAATGAAGGTGTCTGTAGCGCTGTTTGATAATAATGCTCGTACACTTCAGTTCAGCGGAATCAATCAGGATATGATCATTTTTGATGGTGATGAGATGGTTGTTTTGGAAGGTGAGTCTCCAGAGCACGCCAACGATCTTATGGCTGACAAAATTGATATCACAGATGGTTCTACTTATTATATGTTCTCCAATGGATTCTATAATCAGGAGAATCAGGATGGCGTGAAATTCTCTCAAGAGAAGTTTGAAGAGATGCTCAAGTCCATTCACACTAAGCCATTAAATGAGCAATACCAGTTTTTAAGCCAAACGATAGATGATTGGAAGGGTGATAGTGGTTTGAATGATGATATTTCAATAATTGGCTTTAAGCTTTAAAAAATAAGGAATGGCAGTAAAAGCTAGCAATTTTAAAAATTGGTGTACCGAAAACATTAGTCCACAATCCTGGACAAGGATTTGTCTTAAGTGCCTGGATGATGTAAGAGAAAGAGGAATGACTTTAAAGACAATGGAGGAACTAAACCCTGACATTGACTTGGATGAGGACTTATTGAATGCGTTGAATAAGGCTCTTGGAGAGCTGTATGAAATGTCAGTTGATGAAGAGCTACTCGTTCGGTATTAAGAGAAAGATTTATAACACTTAAACATAAAAAAAGGACTTCAGCAATGAAGTCCTTTTTTTGTTTCAAAATCTATTGTTTCTGATTAAATCTGAACACCTAGAACAACTACATCATCAGTTTGTGGTGTATTGCCTCTCCATGCTTCAAACTCATCATCTAGTTTGGTTTTTAGGTCACTCATTGGGCTATTAGCCCCATCTTCAATAAGTTTCTTGAAGTTTTTAGACATGAACTTTTTGTCATTCTCACCACCGAATTGATCTTGATAACCATCAGAAGATAAGAAAATTTTGTCGCCTTCTTCAAGTTGAATGGTCTGCTTTTCTAATTGCTCTGAAACTTCTTTTTCGTCTCCTTCTATACCCCCAACCATCATTTTGGGGCTTTTATAAGTCTCTAATTCAGTTGACCCGTTCTTAATGAGGTAAAGCGGAATACCAGCACCAGCAAATTCCATGGATAAGTCATCCAGGTTGATTACGCAAATACCGATTTCCATTCCATCACGTCGCTGTTTATCATCATTTTCGTCTCGTTGTAATTCAAACTTGATTACTTTATCCAAACGAGCTAGAATCTTCACTGGATCCAGGTAGTTTTGGTAATAAACGATGTTTGTCAGCTGGTTACTTCCCATAATAGACATAATGGCACCAGGTACACCGTGTCCTGTACAGTCAGCACAAGCAATGATTAGGTACTCATTTCTTCCTTGACGTACTCTTTCAAACCAATAGAAATCGCCACTAACTACATCCTTTGGTTTGTAGATGACAAATGCGTCTTTAACCAAGCGGGACATGACATTCAATTCTGGTAATATGGACCTCTGTATTCTCTGAGCATATATGATACTATCAGAGATCTGAATGTTTACTTCTTCGATTTTTAGCTTCTGTGCATGAATCTCATCTTTTTGAGTTTCTAGTGTTTCATTAAACTTTCTTTGCTCAGCTAGACGCTTAATAAGTCCCTTGGATGCCTTGTTTAGGTTTTCAGCTAGTTTTCCTAATTCATCATTAGAGTTCACAGGAATTTCTACTTCCAAATTACCTCCAGCAATGGCTTCGGCAGCCTTGGTGATTTTAAGAATAGGTTTAACAAACATGTTGGCAACGGCTAGTGCCAATATGATTGACCCTCCAATCACGGCCAGAATAGTCCATATTAATTTTGTTTGAATGCCATCAATGCTGTTCTGTACAGTGGCAGAAACAGTACTTGGGTCATTTGCCATGGCTTGTACAGCCTCAGTAGAAAACGCATTTTCCAACTCCATATTTACCAGAAAGTATACCACTGAAGAAGTGACAATCACTAGTGCGACACAGAGTAGGGTGAGTTTGGCGTAAATGTTCATTCGGTCCTAGGTTGATTTGTGTAACAAAATTAATAGACTTTCAAACAAGCTAAGTAAACTGATGCAATTGTATTTAATTTTCTTACCGATTTAAGGCGATTTTGTTAAATATTCGGTTGAATTCATGGATTTCTCGCATGAATGCTTTCTTACCATCACAATATTTAGTTTTTTAGCAGTTGATTTCACCGTATACAAGACATGCAAAAACCACTCTTGATCATAATTGGTTTACTAATCTATGCAAATATCGCCTTTGCACAGACTTTGACGGTTTATAAAAGTGACAAAGGTGTAAATGAAACTGTTAATAAATTGATCGAAGTAATTCAGGCTGATGAAAAGCTTATTTATTTCGAAACAGTTAACCATGATGAAATAGCTCGTGAGAGAGGTATGGAGCTGGATTCTACTCGAAGTATTCTTTTCGAAGAACCTACTCTCTCGACTACCTTACTACAATGTCAGCCGAGTGCTGCTCTTGATTTACCTTTAGAAATAAT
>CAXEKM010000662.1:0-2086 GCA_963996645.1 uncultured Marinoscillum sp. | reverse complement strand
TGTAGCAGGATATAAAGAATCTTGCGAAGTGTTGGGATTGAACTATACTATCAATCAAATCGGGAGTATGTACAGCATGTTCTTTACGGATAAAGAAGTGTTCGATTTGAACACAGCAAAATATGCTAATACCACACTCTTCGGCAAATACTTCAATTTGATGTTGAATAGAGGAATTTATTTAGCACCATCTCAATTTGAAACTTTGTTTGTTTCTTCTGTTCTATCTGATCAGGATATTGAGGATATCATCAGAGCAAATGATGATAGTTTAAGAGATATTTTAGAATCTTAATATGAGGCTCGGAATTTGAAAGGATTCCGAGCCGAACTTTTCTTCCGTAGAATGTCGATAAAATTCATTTTCAGTAATTTATCGGCCATTTTTTAGTTATTTCTTTCGTTCTGTAATTACCACTCTTACGAATAATATGTCATTCATATAATTCAATTTTGGCTTACCGTTTATCATTTCTATTAGCAATTCTTCAGTCAAACAGATAGGGGGTTGCGTTTTTTAATTGTTAAGGTTGTATTAAGAAGGTTGGATTAGGATTTTGATGGTGAATTCTTGTTTTGGTATTAAAATTTATATCAAAGTGAAATAATACTGCTATTATCATTGATTAAAACCTTTTATTATTGAGTAATTAATAATTCACTTTAACAAACATTGTAGACTATGAAGAAAGCTTTACTAATGAGTATGGCTGTACTCTTCACGAGCTTTGCTGTCTTAGCACAGCGAGTAGTGAGCGGTACGATTAGCGATGAGGCAGGCTCCACATTACCAGGGGTTAATGTCTTGGTGAAGGGTACAACTAACGGTACTACTTCGGATTTAGATGGTAATTTCCGTCTACCGGTTCCAGAAAATGGAGGAACGCTTGTTTTTCGTTTTGTGGGATTTGAGTCACAGGAAGTAGAAATCGGAACAAGATCGGTTATTAATGTGACTTTGGCAGAAGACGTTACGGAATTGTCAGAGGTAGTTGTGGTAGGTTACGGTACACAGATTAAGCAGGACTTAACCGGAAACGTAGCCCAGGTTTCAGGTGAAGACATTGAGAATATACCCGTTCCATCATTTGAGCAAGCAATTCAAGGAAGAACGGCTGGTGTTCAAATTACATCACAAAATGGTAAAGTTGGTGGAGGAATCAATATACGTGTAAGAGGTGCTTCGTCTATATCGGCAAGTAACGAACCTCTATACATTGTGGATGGTATTCCAATAACTACTGATAATCAGTCTTTGACATCAGCAGCTACTAATCCACTTTCTGATATCAACTTCAACGATATCGCTTCTATTGAAATTCTAAAAGATGCATCATCTGCTGCTATCTATGGTTCTAGAGGTTCAAATGGAGTAGTGCTTATTACCACTAAACAAGGTAAGGCAGGAAAAACGCAATTCAACTTCAATGCTCAGTTTGGTTTTAGCAAGCCAACTAGAACTCGTGATTTTATTAATGCTGGTCAGTACATAGAGTTGTTTACCGAAGCTGCTTATAACAATGATCTTGCTGATGGATATGATCCAATTAATAATCCTGATGATTATGCGGGTTCATGGTTGGAGTATATGGAAGGCACTTTCGACTATTTGTCTGGGCATGTTGATTGGAGACAAGAGTATGCGAATAACCCTAATTGGGAAGGAACAGATTGGCAAAAAGAAGCATTTCAGGATGCATCAATTCAAAGTTATGACTTGTCAGCAAGAGGAGGTAGTGACAACACAAAGTTCTTCTTCAGTGGTTCTGTAACAGATCAGGATGGTATATTAATTGGTAACAGCTTCCAAAGAATCTCAGGTCGTTTAAACTTAGATCATGATATCTCTGAAAAATTAAGAGTTGGAGTGAATGTTGGAATCAGTAGATCAGAGAATGACCGTGTAACTGATGACAACCAATTTTCTACTCCACTTCAGTTGATCGCTCAAGCGCCAATTACTCCAGTGAGAGATGAAGAAGGTAATCTTTATGATAATAATGTAAACCCTGCGATGTTCTACTATCCAGCTACAATGGAGTTAGAGAATGCAGATTTTACAACCACGGTATTTAGAAACCTGGTT
>CAXEKM010000661.1:0-6388 GCA_963996645.1 uncultured Marinoscillum sp. | reverse complement strand
GTCATATGAACTAATTAAGTTGGATGGGTCCATTTTATCACCATTAATTACTTTAGAGCTAGGTGATTATCAACTTTCTGAGTTTTTAATTATCGATTCAGATGGAAATACACTTTATGCTGCTCCTAAAACTGGAAGTAAATATGCAGCATTTGTAAGCTCGCCATTATCTATCGATTTCACTGTGCTCTCTGGAGAGATCACAGAAATAACCCCGGAAGTGATATCTGCAATTGGAGTGCCTTCTGCCAATTTCGGTTATGCATTTATCACCCTAAATGAAATTGCTACATTCGATTTTTTTGTCGCTGCATTTCAAAAGGATGCTTCTGGTTATAGCTCAATTAGTGCCGATCTGTCTATTGAGAAAAACTCAAACATTTTATTGGAAGAATCTCTTATTGCCGGAGTTAACAACATTAGACTTCCTTTAGATTCTACTGTAACTTATCTGATCAAAGTAGAAAAAGATGGGTATTTAGATTATCAAAAATCTTTTAGTTACTCAGAGTTAAAAACGTATTCAACTACATCATTAAATGTCATTTTAAATTTATCGGGAGAGTGTAACGATTCCTTTATTTTAACTGATGGTTTATTAGCTAATTTCAACGCTAATGGAAATACTCTTGATAACAACTCCAATTTCAATTGTGAATTTTCTGAAGTGTCGAGTTATTCAGCAGGGCTATGTGACGTAGAGAATGGTGCTTTCCAAACTGGCACTACCAACTATGTTTTATTGAATGAAATGATTGACACACTCAATACCTTAACTCAAGGCTCCATTTCATTTTGGGTTAAACCAGATGCTGGTATGGAAGGTGTTCAACGTTTCTTGTTCGGTATTTCTAATACGGATGACGAATTGACAGGTTTAAAATCCTTGTATGCCACTTACAATGTAGAAGGTTATTTGAGCATTCATTTATGGAAAAATAAATTCTCAAATAACATGGCTTGGGTAATAAAAAATGAAAATATCCTACTTGAACCAAATAATTGGTACCACATAGTAGTTACAAACGATGGTTCTGCTCCAAAATTATTCATTAACGGTGTAGAGGATTGGGTCTACAGAGTGCCGGGTGCAGATAATGATACAGGAGCATGGATTGCTGACATAGAAGGAAATGTAAACTTTATTTCTTTCGGCAACAGAGCAAACACTGGTGCGGTTAGTGGAACTGAGGGAGCAAATTACTCAGCTGCTTATGATAATATCAGTTTCTACAATAGAGCTTTAACATCAGATGAAGTTAATTCTATTTATGCCGGCACATCACAAACAAATTAAAATATAAATCAAGACTTTAATTAATGAAAAAGGGTGGCTGATCGGCTACCCTTTTTTCTTTCTGCCCAATTATATATGAGCACATTAATATTCTTATCTAATTCTGTCGGCACTTCTTACCAACTTCTCATCTTTTCTGATGAAACGATTTCCCAATGAATTACAAAGAAGAGCAACGGCAATAATGAAGAAACCAATTTGGAAATTGCCAGCACCATCCACACCTAACACTGCCGCACCTTTAGTACTATAAATGTAGGTCATGATTAAGCATCCTCCCATCAATAGTGAGTTCAACGTATTCAATTGCATTTGACGCAATCTGTTTTTGAAAGAGAAGATCGAAATCAGTGCTACTGAAGCCGCAGCCAAAGCCAATACAGCAATCCAATGGGTGTCTTTTGACGATATAAGCGTTTCAGCGCCTCCTGATGAAACAGACACATAGTATAATTTAAATGCGTCCAACTTTACAGCTTCCATTGCATCTGCATTGAACATATTCCACATTGGCAAGAATAAGATGCTCACCATTACAATTGCCGATACCAACAAAAAGACAGATTGAATTCTCTGTAACATAGTTTTAAAATTTAGGACGCAAAATTGGTCATCCTCGGCCACATTGACAAGCAAGTGGTTACTTTTGCGCCCGTGAGATACTTTCTGGACATAGCATATCGAGGGACAGCCTTTCATGGATGGCAAATTCAACCCAATGCCAGCACTGTGCAGGAAGAGATCAATAAGGCACTTTCGACTCTACTTCAAGACACCGTTGAATGCCTGGGAAGTGGCCGAACGGACACAGGAGTGCATGCTTCGCAGCAAATTGCTCACTTCGATACTGACAAACATCTGGACTCTGACAAGTTTCAGTATCGACTGAATGCACTGCTTCCTCAGGAAATAAGCATCAATGCCATTGACCTGGTGAAAGATGATGCTCACGCAAGATTTGATGCGGTCAGCAGATCATATAAATACCATATTCATAAGTATAAAAGCCCATTTAAAGCCGGGCTGTCCTACTTCTTCAACAGGCCTGTAGATCCCACTCTTATTAATGAGGCCTGTGAATTAATCAAAGGCTGGCAGAACTTTCAGGCTTTCAGTAAAGTTCATACCGATGTGAAGACTTTTGACTGCACCATTCATCACATTCACTGGGAAGAATCGAACGACAGTCATGTTTTTTCCGTAAGTGCCAATAGGTTTTTGAGAGGCATGGTTCGGGCGATAGTGGGAACATTGCTGGAAGTAGGCCAAAACAAAATGAGTATTGCCGACCTAAAATCAGTGCTGGAAAGTGGAGTACGCTCCAATGCTGGCCGGTCTGCACCGCCAGAAGGACTTTTCCTGACAGCAGTAGATTATCCGAAAGACATATACATAAATTAAGACTTGGAAAAAGAACAAACGATTAGTGGGAATATACTGGACGTACAAATCCTGAAGAGGCTCTTTGTATTCGCCAAGCCGTACATCAAGCAATTTTACCTGGTTACTTTCTTAACTATTGCGCTTGCGGTATTAACACCACTTAGACCGAAGTTAATTCAGACAGCTATTGATGATCATGTCGCTTACAATGATTATTCTGGCCTTGTCAACATCATTATCGTGTTGGTTATTTTATTGGTGCTTCAGGCCGTGGTACAATACTATCACACGTTTATGTCCAACTGGCTTGGTCAGTACATCATCAAAGACATTCGCATTAAGCTTTTCAAGCACATTCAGGCACTTCGCTTAAAGTTTTTTGACAATACACCAATTGGTCGGTTGGTAACCAGAAACGTATCTGATATTGAGACACTTTCTGAAGTATTTAGTACCGGAGTGGCCGGTATCATTGCAGACATTTTGCAACTGATGGTGATCCTTGGCTTCATGTTTTATGAAAGCTGGGAATTAGCGTTAGTTAGCTTGTCCCTACTCCCAATACTTTTATTCGCTACCTATATTTTCAAAGAGAAAGTAAAGGTTTCTTTTAATGAAGTTCGTACAGCCGTTTCCAACCTCAACTCCTTCGTGCAAGAGCACATTACCGGGATGAACATCGTTCAGATATTCAATGCGGAGAAGCGGGAGCATGAGAAATTCAAAGAAATCAACAGAGAACACCGGCAGGCAAACATCAAAGCGGTATTTTATTATGCTACCTATTTCCCCGTAGCAGAAATTATTCAAGCAGCAGGTATCGGCCTGGTTATCTGGTATGGAGCAGGTGAAGTGATCAAAGAAGATTTGACGTTAGGTGTACTGATTGCCTTTATTATGTACATCCAAATGTTCTTCCGCCCGATCAGAATGATTGCAGATCGCTTCAACACTTTACAAATGGGTATTGTGGCATCCAACAGAATTCTAGACTTAATGGACAGTCAGGAGCACATTGCAGACAATGGCAACCATGCTCCAGATCAAATCAATGGAGATGTAAAATTTGAAAAAGTCTGGTTTGCATACAATGACGAAGACTGGGTACTGAAAGACATCAACTTCGAAGTAAAACAAGGTCAGTCATTGGCATTAGTTGGCGCCACAGGTGCTGGAAAATCCTCCGTCATCAATTTGCTAACTAGATGTTACGACATTAACAAAGGTCTAATTGCTGTGGACAATAAGTCTGTCAAGGAATATGACCTTTCTAATCTGAGAACGCATGTTGCTGTGGTATTACAAGACGTATTCTTATTCTCTGATACCATTTACAATAACATCACTCTGAAGAACCCTGACATCAGTAGAGAAAAAGTGATGGAAGCAGCAGAACTGGTAGGCGCAAAAACGTTTATTGACAAATTACCGGGAGGTTTTGATTACAATGTAATGGAACGCGGATCCACTCTTTCTGTAGGTCAGCGTCAGTTAATATCATTTGTTCGAGCTATGGTCTATGATCCAAAAATCATTGTATTGGATGAAGCTACAAGCTCCGTAGACACAGAAACTGAAGAGTTAATCCAGGAGGCTATTCAAAAATTGATGAAAGGCCGTACGTCGATTGTCATTGCACATAGATTATCTACCATTCAAAATGCTGATAAAATCCTCGTTTTGGATAAAGGAGAGATCGTGGAAGAAGGCAAGCATGATAGTTTGCTTGAATTAGACGGTTATTATGCGCAACTTCACAAAATGCAATACAAAGAAGTAGCTACCTCATGAGTATCAAGTGGCAACGGATTGTCTACCTGACAATCATCGTGGTATTTCTAGCTGGAATTATTACCTCAGTCTATTATTTATTAGGAGGTTTTGAACCCATCAAAGTCTACAAAATGGAATCCGAAAATCGGGTAATGGTAGGCAAAACCTTTTACAACCACTACACAAGTGTAGATCCAATAGAGTTTGGCAAAAGATGCCGTGAACTGTTGGAAAACAAAGAAATTGAAGGAGTTCTAACAATCATTCGCTATCAGAATGATACTATTCCTGATGATAAAATATTGCAATTCATAGGCATTACTTTAGACTATGACATGGCTGAAATTCCACGTGATTTCGATGTGAAAGAAGTTAAAACCGGAACTCGCTATGGCGTCTTCTTAACGATGCATGTATTGGCACAGCCTCGTCCGCCAAAGATTGAAGCCATGATCAGAGAAGCTGCAATAGCCAATGGCGACAAGCTTCAAGACTTGTTTGTAGAGTTCCGTTATTTAGATAATTCGCTGAGCGTAGAGGGTTGGGTTGATTAATCAGATATAATCTTGGTTCGCTTTAGTTCATTTTTGAGTTTAGTTATCTGAGATTCATCCAAATCATTACCCGAAATATCTAGTTCTTTCAACCTCTTAAGGCTCGAAAATGACTCTGGCAACTGCTTCAGATGATTGCCGCTAAGATTAAGTGATCTTAAAGATTTTAAATTGCCAAAATTCTCTGGCAGTTCATATAGCTGATTTCTACCTAAATCAAGAAGCTGGAGATCTTCCAATTGACATATCCCTTCCGGCAAAGTTTGTATTGAATTCTCAAATAAACTAAGGGTTTCTAAATTGCTGAGCGCATTAATTTCTTCAGGAAGAGCTATCAACCTATTTTTTGACAAATGAAGTTCGACAAGCTTATCCATTTTTAATAAATAATCAGGTAGTATTGAAATTTTATTCCTTTCAAGGTCAAGAAAGGTCATTTGCTCAAATTCCAAAATCTCCTGACCTATCTCTGTCAATCCTGCATCATTAATAGTGACTACTATATTTGTTCTTGAGAGTTCATCAAGTGTTTGAATATTTGTAGGCAATCTGGCACTGCCTAACTGAAAACTAACTGGTAAAACCATTTTAACTTTTACAGGAACACCATTTCGAATTCCAGGACTGAATGGTTTAAGATTCGAAATAGCAACTTCGCCCACCTTTTTCAAACTTTCTGAAGGTCCTTTTATGGATCTAACATTTGTTACCTGACCTGTTTTAGAAACAATAAACTCAACATAAACCTTGCCTTCAACTCCTCCCTTACGAGCATCTGATGGATATGTCATTTTTTCTGCAATATCTATATACAACATTTCATTCCCACCAGGATATTCAGGCATTATATCCACATTGCTATAAATTGAGTCTTGCTCACCTTGTGCATGAGTAATTGATTGAGCCAATAGATGAATAAGAATATAAACAAGTAAAGAGTTCTTCATGATTTAGTTAATCCAGAAATTATATTTTCCAATTGAATAGTTTCTCAACATATTAGTTAAGTCCATTCTTACAGCGTGCCTTTATCGAAAAAGCAATGGCATTCTAGCTAAATTAAACTTGAACTCCAGAATCTAAAAGCACATAGAAATAAAATTCAATCACGTTATAAATAATCCATATACTTTTGAGTAATAATTTTACCTGAGAATGAAATCTTCCCAATTGGCATTATGTATATTTTTGATAATTATCTTTCAAAGTTGCCGCGTAGCGAAAATAGATAGTGCCATTCCTGAAGGATTCACCCTAACTGAATATCAAGACCCACTTATCAAAGAATCTTTAGAAGTAAATTGGAGTAATAACAGAGAGATTATCATTGATAGCCAGAGCTTTATCGTTTATGAGGCTAATTTGAGCTCGGATGTTCAGG